>CAZBWD010000140.1:0-5060 GCA_964495585.1 uncultured Thermotogae bacterium | reverse complement strand
GGGGTCGGTGTCCAGAGGGGGCCGCGATTACTCACCTCGGGCGAGGGGCCGGGGCACGACAACTTCAAGCAGGCGGTCCTCACGGCGAACGAGCGGGACACGATCGTCACCGGGCGCAGCATCGGTGCACCGGTGCGCGCCCTGGCCAACAGAATGACCAAGCAGTTCGCCGGCTGCGAGGCGGAGGGCCGGCCGCGGGAGGAGTTCGAGACGCTGGCGGTGGGCGGGCTGCGGCGCGCGGTGTACGACGGCGATGTCGAGACCGGCTCGCTGATGGCCGGGCAGATCGCGGGAATGATCACGGAGATCCTCCCTGTGGAACGGATCATCCACGACATGGTCGAGACCGCGGCACGGCTCCTGCCGGAGGGGGCGTTGTAACAGCGATGGCGGTCGCCGACGAGAAGACGCTGCGGGACCTCGAGTTTGAACAGGTGAAGGACGCGCTGAAGTCGTTCTGCTCCTGCCGGCTCGGGGAACAGGCCGTCGCGGCGCTCACCCCGGTAGACGAGCGGGAGCGGATCGAGGCCGGGCGGGCCGAGGTGGACGAGGCGATCACCCTGCTCGACAAGGCCGGACGGTTCTCGCTCGCCGGGATCGAGGACCTCGCCCCGGTCCTCGAACGGGCCAAGGAACACGTCTCCCTCGACGGCGAGGCATTCCTGCTCATCCTGCAGACGATCGACGCGACCGAGCGCGTTCGCGCCTCACTTCTGGCGCGGGACGACCTCCCGCTCCTGCGGCGGCTCGCCGAGCGGCCGTCCGATGCCACCCCGCTCGCCAGGCGGATCCGCCGGACGATCGACGAGGCCGGTGAACTGTGCGACGACGCCTCGCCCGCGCTGCGGGAGCTGGTGCAACGCCGGGCGACGCTCGAGCGGCGGGTAGAGCGCAAGCTCCGCTCCCTGATCGACGCGAACCCCGAGCTGATCAGCGAGCCGGTGATCACGCGCCGGATGGGGCGGCTGGTCGTGCCGATCCGAAGCGGCGCGGTCGGGGCGATGGGGTTCGTGGTCCACGACCGGTCAGCGACCGGGCAGACCCTCTACGCGGAACCGAGCGGCCTCGTCCCGGAGAACAACGCCCTGGCAACGCTCGAGGCGGAGATCCAGGAGGAGCGGCGGCGGATCCTGCGCGAGCTCACCGCGGCGCTCGTGGAGAAGGAGTCCGCCTTCTTGCGGGACCGGGCCGTCCTTTCCCACCTCGACTCGCTGTTCGCCCGCGCCGGCTTCGCCGTCGCGCGGGGCTGTGCCTTCCCACAGGTCTCGCCGCGGATCGCGCTGCGCGACGCACGTCACCCGCTGCTCGACCCCGCGCGCGTCGTGCCGATCTCGCTCTCCCTCGACGGCCGTACGCCAATGGCCGTCATCACCGGTCCGAACACCGGCGGAAAGACCGTCACGCTGAAGACGCTCGGCCTGCTCGCGCTGATGAACCAGGCGGCCATCCCGATCCCCGCCTCCGCCGACAGCGAGCTTCCGATCCTCTCACTTGTGCGAAGCGACATCGGCGACGAGCAGTCGATCTCCCAGAACCTCTCCACCTTCTCCGCGCACATGAAGCACATCGTCGCCGCCCTCGCGCGGGCCGACGCCGGGACGCTCATCCTGCTCGACGAGCTCGGGGCGGGAACCGACCCGCAGGAGGGGGCGGCGATCGGCCTGGCGATCGCCGAGCGCCTGCTCGAAACCGGCGCGTTCGTCGCGATCTCGACCCACCTCACCCCGCTCAAGTACTTCGCGATCCGCCACCCCGCGGTGAAGACGGCGTCGATGGAGTTCGACGTGCAGACCCTCTCCCCGACCTTCCGTGTAGTCGAGGGGCTGCCCGGAAAGAGCAACGCCTTTGTCATCGCCCACCGCCTTGGCCTGCCCGAGGCGCTCGTCGATCGGGCACGCGGGTTCCTCTCCCAGGGGGAGATCCGCGCCGAGGACATCATCGAGGAGCTCCAACGCGAGCGCCAACGGCTGGTCAGCGAGCACGGGAAGGCGCAGGAGGAACGGGCGGCGGCCGTGCGGCTGCGGGAGACCTACGAGGAGAAGCTCGCTGGCTTCGAGCGGGCGAAGGAGGAATCCCTCTCCCCGCGGATCAGGGCGCTCGACGCCTTCCTGCGCCGCAGCCAGCAGGAGGCGGAGGAGCTCCTCGCCTCGCTTCACCGGACCGCGGACCCCGAGTCGGTGCGTGCGGCGCACCGCACCCTGTCGTCCCTGCGTCAGGCGCTCAATGCGGAAGTGCAGCAGCTCGGCCAGGCGGAGGGGACGGTCCTCTCCGGTGAAGAGCTGCGGATCGGACGGCGGGTGCACGTGCGGAGCCTCGACGCGGACGGGCGGATCGTCCAGCGCGGCCCGAACGACAAGGTCACCGTGGATCTCGATGGGATCCGGGTATCGACCGAGGAGGGCGACCTCGCGCCACCGGGCAGGGCACGGGAGGCAGCCCGCAAGCCGTCGACGTTGCCACCGCCCGGGCCGCGGATCGAGCGGGTTCCCCTGCAGATCAACGTCCGCGGAATGACGGTTCCCGAGGCGCTGCGCGCGGTCGAGTCCTATATCGATCGGCTCTTGCTCGCCGATGTCCGGCAGGCGAGCATCCTGCACGGAAAGGGGACCGGCGCTCTGCGCGACGCCGTGTGCGACTACCTCTCCTCTTGTGCGTTCGTCCAGACCTGTGGTGCGGCGCCACCACAGGAAGGCGGCGACGGCGTCACCGTCTTTCAACTTGCGGGGGAATGACGCATTGAACAGGGAGAGTCTTTCAGTTATCATGAGGAGCTAGACCTACCAACGAGAGAGGTTCCTAGGGTGGAGATCACGAAGGTAGAGATCCGACCGATGCGTGATGACGGGAATCTGAAAGCCTTCTGCTCGGTGATATTCGACGAGGTATTCATCGTTCACAGCGTGAAGGTTATTCAGGGGAAGGACCACCTGTTCGTCGCCATGCCCAGCCGGGAGGTCAAGAACGGCGAGTTCCGCGACACCGCGCACCCCATCGACAACGAGTTTCGGTTGAAGCTGGAACGAGCCGTCCTCGCACGGTACCATGAGGTCGTGGGACACGAGCAGGGCAAGCTCAGTAGCGAGATCCCCACAGAAGACCTGACTTTCTAGGGCGTAGCCAAGCGGTAAGGCAACGGCCTTTGGAGCCGTAATCGGAGGTTCGAATCCTCCCGCCCTAACTTCCGACTCATGAAACCAAGACCGATAGAGGAGCTGACGAAGAAGCTCCGTTTGAAGATAAAGCCCGAGGTGCTGGAGCGCGCGTTCCTGCACAGCTCCTACGCCAACGAACAGGGCGACCCCCGGGGGTCGAACGAGCGGCTGGAATTCCTGGGCGACGCGGTGATCGGGCTTTCCGTAACGAGCTACCTGTTCCAGCAGTACCCCAACGCCGACGAGGGCCGGCTGACTAAGGCAAAGTCGGTGGTCGTCAGCCGCCCGATGCTCGCCGAGAAGGCGCAGGAGCTCGACCTGGGCTCGTACCTGCGGCTGGGCAAGGGTGAAGAGGCGAACCGCGGCCGCGAGCGGCCGAACAACCTCGGTAACGCGTTCGAAGCCCTGATGGGGGTCATCTTCATTGAACGCGGCTTCGCCTACGTATCGCGGTTCGTCATCCGGTTCCTCAAGGACGACATCGAGCGGTTCCTGCTCGAGCAGTCGACCGGTGGGGACTACAAGAGCCTGCTGCAGGAGTCTGCGCAGCGGCTGTTCGAGTGCCGACCGAACTACGTCGTCGACGACACGAGCGGCAAGGCGCACCGCAAGGAGTTCACCATCACCGTCACTGTCGCCGGACACCGCGGGATCGGCCGCGGCCACAGCAAGAAGGAAGCTGAACAAGCCGCCGCGAAACAGCTATACTTGATGCTGGAGGAGTTCTAAGAACGCCCCCGTAGCTCAGTAGGACAGAGCAACGGTTTCCTAAACCGTAGGTCACAGGTTCGAATCCTGTCGGGGGTACCAGAGGTGACCGTACCAAGAACGAGGTCGCCTGGATCTTCGTGTGTGTCTTCTTGAGGTATCGAAAACTCAATCGTGATCTCGTTTTTCCCCACGACAATCTCTTTGATGAACGACTTCAGGATGAACCGCCGCGTCTTCAGTGGCGCGTGATCCAGGGTCTGCTTCAGGGATTCGACATAGGGAAGGACCCGGTCAATCTCCACGCGCTGCACGCGCGTCGTCGCATCGTCCGCTTTGAGGGCGAGCCTCCTCGCCTCAAGCAGCTTAAGCTCTTCTTGCCGGTCTTCGAGCCTCGGGATGATTGCGGAAGCAGCATGCGAGCCAGTCTCTAGCGCATCTAGCAGCCGCTCCACCTGCTCGCGCTTCTTCCTGATCTCACTCTCCGTATGCTGCAGTGCGTTCCGGATGACCTCGTCCCGGTCGCCCAATTGACCGTTGACCTCCTGCGCTAGGCTCGTGAGATGCGACGGTTCCAGCAAGGCGTCGCGTGTCTTTTCGAGAACCACTGCATCCAGCCGGTCCCGGTTGACCATCTTCAGTGAGCAAGCCGCTTTCCCAGACTCTAGGTAGCTTCGACAAGCGTAGTAGTGGAACGTGCTCGACTTCGCCGGTACTCCGTAGAGCCGCTGGCCGCACAACTTGCAGCGCAGAAGCCCGCTCAAGAGGTAGTCACTTCCGAGGGTTCGCGAGTTCGTCTTCGCTCTTTCGGCGAGAATTGCTTGCGCCCTCTCGAACGTCTCTTGGCTCACAATCGGCTCGTGGGCGTTCTCAATGTGAATCACGCGGTCCGTCTCGGGGACGTAGGCCGCATTGTCCGTCGTGAACTCCATGTGGAGGATCCCGTTGTAGGCTGGGTTCCTGAGAATCGCGAGGATCGCTTTGCGTGTCCACCACCTGCCCGTCCGCGTCCGCAATCCTTCCTTGTTCAGACGCTTGCCGATGTCCTTTGCGCCGATCCCCTCGCGGACGTAGATGTCGAAGATGCGCCGGACAAGCGGAGCCGTCTCTTCAGCGGGAACCAGGCGAAACCGCTTCCGCTTCCCTTCTCCGAAGTCCACCCGCTGGTAGCCGATCGGGGCCATTGAGAGGGGATAAAAG
>CAZBWD010000139.1:2144-5064 GCA_964495585.1 uncultured Thermotogae bacterium | reverse complement strand
TGCTGACTCACTTGTCAAGACGAAGACTGTACTCTTACATGGATACGATTAGACACACAAGATACCACATTTGCTCGTTCCCTACCCCCATTTGCGCGTTTTCTCTACCGGGAACTACAGTCTAGCGCGTGGTCGCTGCACGGGACGACGTCTCACCGGCGATGACCCGCTCGTAGATCGCTTCGTAGCGGGGGACGAGCAGGCGGTAATCGAACCGTGCAGCCGCGCGGGCCCGCGCCGCGGTGGAGAACGCCTGCCAGCGGGTATGGTTGGAGAGCAGGTCGATCGCCAGGCGCGCCATCCCCTCGACGTCCCCCACCGGGGCGAGGTGGCCGCACCGGCCGTCCTCCACGACCTCCGGGATCCCCCCCACGTCGCTTGCGATGACCGGCACACCGCTTGCCAGCGCCTCGAGTGCGGCCAGGCCGAAGCTCTCGGTCTGGCTCGGGAGCAGGAAGAGGTCCGCACCGTCGAGGATCGGTGCGACGCGGTCCACCACCCCGAGAAAGGAGACGCGGTCCGCCACGCTCAGGCGGACCGCGCGCTCCTGGGCGGCGGCACAGTCCGGGCCGTCCCCCACCAGGAGCAGGCGGGCATCGAGCGCCGCGCGGATCCGGGCGAAGATCTCGATCACGTCCACGACTCGCTTCACCGGCCGGAAGTTGGAGATGTGCACCACCGTGAACGGCCTGCCGCTGTTCGTCCGGCGGGAGCCGCTCGGCTTGGAGGCGTGCCGGTCGGGGTCGATGAAGTTGTACACGACATCGATCGGTCGGGTGATGCCGAATTGGCGGCGCGTCTCGGTCTCGAGGAAGCGTGAGACCGCGGTCACCGCGTCGGAGCGCGCGATCGTCAGGGCGGTCACCGGCCGGAACGACGCGTTGTTCCCGACGAGGGTGATGTCGGTCCCGTGGAGGGTAGTGACGACCTTCAGGCCGTTGTCGCCGGTGATCTGCTTGGCGAGCAGCGCGGCCGCGCCGAACGGGATCGCGTAGTGCACATGGAGGACCTCCAGGCGCTTCATCCGTGCCACCTCCGCCATCTTGGAGGCCAGGGCGAGGGTGTAGGGGAAGTGCTTGAGAAGCGGATACTCCTCGATCTCCACTTCATGGAAGCTGACCCCCAGCGGCCGCTGTGTCAGGCGCAGCGGCGCCGCGTAGCTGATGAACGCGACCTCGTGCCCGCGGCGGGCGAGGTGCTTGCCGAGCTCGGTAGCGACGACCCCGCTGCCGCCGTGGGTCGGGTAGCAGGAGATCCCGATGCGCATGCGTCCTCCCTTCAGAACGACTGGAAGTCGAGCTCGAAGGGGTCTTCGACCGCGAGGGTTCCCCGCAGGAGGAACCCCTCTCCGTACTGTCTTCCGATGAGCGAGCCCAGGTACGCCATCCGGCTCTCGACGAGCTGCTGGGTCTGCGGCGAGGTCAGGCGCGTCGGCGGGTAGGTCGGATCCGCGGCGGAGAACTGCGACTCATAGACGCGGATCGCCGCCAGCTTGCGCTCGAACTGCGCGCTGGCATCGACGACGAACGAGGGGAGGAATGGCTCCCAGCCCATGTAGTAGGCGAGTCGCTGCGGTCGGAACGCCGGATGCTCGGTCTCGTAGCGGGGCAGACCGGCGAGGAAGGTCCCCTCATAGACGAGCCTGCTCGCGTGAACGTGGTCGGGGTGGCGATCCTTCCTGTGCGGCAACAGGACGAGCCCCGGCCGGAAGCGGCGGACAACCTCGGCCACGCGGCGCTTGGCCGCGGGGGTCGAGCGCACGTTCCCGTCGGGAAGACCGAGGTTCTCCCGGACGGCCGCCCCGAGGAGTGCGGCCGCGGCCGCGGCTTCCTTCCCTCGCGTCTCGACCGTCCCGCGGGTGCCGAGCTCACCGCGGGTCAGGTCGATGAGGATGACCTCATGCCCGTTCTGTGCGAGCCTGATCAGGGTCCCGCCGCAGCCGAGCTCGATGTCGTCGGGGTGCGCACCGAAAGCGACAACGACTTCCTTAGGCATCTTCATCGTCCTCCTCCCAGATCATCACCCCGTGGAAGCTCCCGTCAAGTCCTCCCTCGGAGAGGATGCGGGCGGGAACCCCTGGGCCGTGCCGGTTGATGAAGTGGGGGAGGGGGAACACCCGCTCCTGCGGCCGACCGCGGGGCAGGACGGCGTTTCGGATCCGCTGCAGGAGCCCGGCGGAGAGGCCCTGGCGTGCGGCCAGGGCGCGCACGGCGCGTGCCTCCAGCCGCTTGAGTGCATGGGAAGCAGCCCCCTGCGTGGCGTTCCACGCCTCCTCGAGGCTCGGATCGATCTCCGAGACGGGATCCCGCAGCGCCGCGAGGTCCGCGTCGACCGCTCGGCCGACCCGGTTGAACCGCTCCCGCAGCGGCGTGGGGAAGAGCCGCTCCATCGCCTGCCCGGGATCGAAGCCTTCCGAGAGGACCTCCTCCAGCCTCACCCCGAACCGTGCGAGCGCCTGCACCTCCGGCGCGGCAAGGACCGTGTAGCCCTCCCGCGGGACGCAGACCGGCTGGGGGAGGTCGAAGAGCGCGTAGACCGGCCGCAGCATCGCGTGATAGGCGATCTCCCCCAGGCCGAGGATGCTCGCCACTGTCGGGAGGACGCGGTCGGCGAGAAGCGGCCGCAGTGCAGCGTCCGGCGAGAAGCGCTCGGGGCATGCTTCGACATCGGCTGGCTGGACCGGCCGCTCGGCCGCCCGCACCCGGCGGCCGTGCGGATCGAAGGTGTAGAGCCCGACCCGCTGCGGGTCGAGCGGGGGCTCGTAGCCCAGGCTACGAAGCCGCGCGATGGCTCCTTCCAAAGCGGCGGTGATCTCGTTGTGGCGCTCCAGACAGGCGCGCAGGACGCCGCGCCCCGGCCTGCGCAGGAGGGACGGCTCGATGAGGACGAGGCCGTGCTCGGAGAAGAGCGTCGACCACAG
>CAZBWD010000139.1:0-2134 GCA_964495585.1 uncultured Thermotogae bacterium | reverse complement strand
CCGGGCGTGCCAGGTGCAGTAGTCCTCGTCCGCCCGCGGCGCGAACCACGCGGCGGTGAAATCGTGGAACGGCCCCCCGGGAAGGGCCGCGAGGTAGTCATCGTAGGCGCGGCGGACCGCATCGGTCACCGGCAGGTCGGCGATCGGCCGGCCGCGGCCCTCCCAGTCGAAGCGGACACTTCCCACCTCCCCGTCGGCCTTGAGGACGTGGGCGTGGTGGACCTCCGTGAAGTCGTGGTCCTCCGTGGCAAGCCAGAAACACGGCACGACGCTGCGTCCGAGCCGCGCCGTCAGGTCGCCCGCGAGCCGGATCGCCGTCACGATCTTGTAGGCGGTGAAGACGGGACCGCCGAGGAAGCCGACCTGCTGGCCGCCCACTACGCAGAGCGCCGAGCGGTCCCGCAGCCGCTCGATGTTTTGGATCGTGGTCTCCGGCGCGCTCAGCCGGCGGTTGTAGGACAGGAGCGCCTCGCAGACCGGCGCGCGCGGGTAGTCGAATTCGCTGCGGGCCTGTGCCGCCGCGGCGAGGTCGTCGGGCGCGTGGGTGAAGAACGACGCGGCCTGCGGCCTTCCCGAGAGGTAGTCCAGGGCGAAGCGCGCCTGCGGGTAGAGGAGCGAAAGCGGTACCCGTTCGATCATCCCGCGCCCCCACAGACGAGGATCAGCCGCTCGCTTCCTGGGCCGTACGGCTCGCCGTTGAGCGACCCGTAGGTGCGGACCGCCTTGAATTCGGCTTGCTCGAGCATCTCCACGAATTCGTCCTTCCCGTACATCCGTACCGACTCCTCGAACCGGCGGCGCGTGCCGTCGGCCTCCACGACCCGCGTCACCTTGTTGACCCGCCTGCGATCACGGTCCACCCACCGCTCGATTCGCAGCGTCCGCCCGGAAAACATCCGCTCCTCGCGCGGGACGAGGTGGTCGGTGACGAAGCCCGGATTGAGCGTGTCGATGAGCAGCTTCCCGTCGGACCGGAGTGTTCGCCGGATCCCCACGAGGACCGCCCGGTTCTCCGCGTCCTGCGGAAAGTACCCGAACGACGTGAACAGGGAGAGGATCGTCGCGAAGCGGCCGTCACTGGGGATCCGCCGCATGTCGCTGTGCACGAGCTTCACACCCTCCGCGCCGACCGCAGCCAGGCGACGCGCCGCGGCCTCGAGGAGTTCCTCGGAGAGATCCAGCCCAACGAGGCACGTGAACCCGGCCTCGTGCAGCGCCACCAGGTGCCGCCCTGCGCCGCACCCCAGATCGAGGAGCGGTTCCTTCCGCGGGGGAGCGATCAGGCGGAGGATCGCCGCGACGTCGCGCCGCGCCTCGGCCTCGTCGCGGGTCGGATAGAGGTCGAGGTACTCCCGGCCGAAGCTCTCCACGTACCAGGGGGTCATGCGATGCCGTGCGCCCTCTTGTATTCGGGCCAAATGCGCTTCAGCTCGACGAACGCTGCGACGTCCGGCCGGAGGAGGAACGGGTTGGTGCGCCGCTCCGTGCCGATCGTCGAGTGCGGTGCGGTCCCGTAGTCGTGCCCTGGGAAGACCCGCGTCTCGTCGGGCAGCGCGAGGAGCACCTCGTGGAGCGAGCGGTACTCTGCCCGTGCTCCGTCCCCCAGGTCGGTGCCGCCGACCTTCCCGACGAACAGCGTGTCCCCGGTGAACACCGCATCGCCCACGTGAAGGCAGATCGAATCCCGGGTGTGCCCGGGGGTGTGCAGGACCCGCACCGTGAGTGTTCCGAGCGGGAACGTCGCCTCGTGCTCGACGCGCTTTCCGGTCTTCGGATCGGTCCTCCCGTAGAGCAGAGTTCGAACGCCGGTGAGCCGCTCGATCGCGGTGTTCCCATTGGTGTGATCGGTATGGTCGTGGGTGGAGAAGGCATAGGCGATGGTGAAGCCCTTCTGCGAAGCACGCGCCACGAGCCGCTCCGGGGAGAAGGACGGATCGATGAGGAGCGCCTTTCCGCTCGTCTCATCCGCAACGACGTAACCGAAGTTCCGATCCCCACCGGTCATGATCTGCTCAATGTCCATGCCCCTCCTGCGCAGGATCCGTACCCTGCGCAAGGAGTGTACGGGATGGGTCCGGCGCGGACAAGGAAGGGGAATGGATGGCGGGTTTCTGTGGCGGGCTAGATGCCCAGC
>CAZBWD010000138.1:0-5070 GCA_964495585.1 uncultured Thermotogae bacterium | reverse complement strand
GTATGTCCGGTGGTGTGGGAGGACGGGGGCTGTGAAGCCCCCTCCTACCCGATTGTCAAGAGGGGCGTCCTGCATTGACAACACTGGCCCACAGGGCTATCATTTAGCAAACTGGATGAGTGAGTGCTAATTATGGAGAATGCCCTTCCCGAGAGACAGCGATTGGTCTTAAAGGAGATCGTGGATCGGTACATCCGGTACCGCGAGCCGGTCTCATCGCGCATGATCCTCGAGGATTACGGCCTTTCGGTCAGCTCGGCCACCGTGCGAAACGACATGAACGACCTCGAGGCGGCCGGCTACATCGAGAAGCCGTACGCCTCGTCGGGTCGGGTCCCCACAGCGAAGGGGTACCGATTCTTCGTCGATTGGCTCCTCGACCTCTCCGAGCTGACAAAGAAGGAACGCAAGGAGGTCATGGAGGCCTACGAGGTCCACTGCCTGGAGGTCGGCGAGACGATGTGGCAGACGGCCTTCCTCCTGGGGAGCATCACCGGCGACGCGGGGTTCGTCGTCCCTCCACGCCTGGAGGAGACACGGCTGGATCGGGTCATGCTCCTGCGGATGGGCGAGCGCCTGATCCTTTTCGTGGTCATCTCCGATATCGGGATCGTGGAGCACCGGCTGGTCCCGCTGGAGGAGGACCTGTCGGCGGAGGATGTGGAGCGGATCACCCAAATCATCAACTCGACCCTGCGTGGGGTGCCGCTTTCCACGATCCGCGAGCTGACGCTGGAGGAGGCTCCGGAGGAGTGGTATGATCGCCCGGTGCGTCAGGCGCTCCTCCTGCTCGAGCGGATCCTTGAGGAGCGTCGCTCGCCTCAGAGGCTGTACTTCGAAGGGGTGCTGAACCTCGTCGACGGGCTGCGGGAGGTGGGCCCCGAGGGGGCACTCGACGACTTCGTCGGGCTGATCCACGCGGTGCAGGACGAGCGCGGGTTCATCGAAGCCGTTCGCAAGGCGCGGGCCGATCGAGACGGGTTGGTCGTCTCGATCGGCGACCTGCCGCTGCCGGGTCTCGAGCGCTACAGCGTGGTCAGCTTGGACTATCGACCTCACGCGGGGATCCTTGGAGTGATCGGCCCGGTTTGGATGGACTACGGGCGGGTCCTCTCTGCGACGAGCTACGTCAAGAACCGTATGGAGACGCTGCTTGTCGGCTCCTGTGCGCGGTGCCCGAACAACTGATGCAAGGTGATGAGGAAACGATGACTGAAGATGACAAGACGCAGGCTTCGGAGGAGCAGGTGACGGGGACGACGGACCTGGAGTGTCTCCTTGCGGAAAAGCAGGAGGAGGTCGCCTCCTGCGTCGACCGGCTCCAGCGCCTGCAGGCGGAGTTTGAGAACTACAAGAAGCGGACGACGCGCGACATGATCGCGCAGGAGGAGCGGGTCGCCGATCGAGAGATCCTTGATTTTCTCCCTCTCTACGACAACCTGGAACGGGCCTTTCGCAGCTTCTCGGAGAGCGCGGATCACGAGGCGTTCGTCGAAGGCATCGAGCGGATCGCCGCCCAGTTCGATCAGATCCTGAAACAGAAAGGCGTGTCTCCGATCGAGGCGGCCGGCCGGCCGTTCGACCCCGGGTACCACGAGGCCCTCCTGAGCGTTCCGAGCGACAAGGCCTGTAACACGGTGCTCGAGGAGTTCGAGCGGGGTTACGTGCGCGACGGCCGCGTCCTCCGCCCTTCCAAGGTGAAGGTGAGCAAAGGAACAGAAGAGATGAAGGAGGGAGAGACATGAAAGAGAAGATCATTGGCATTGACCTGGGGACCACCAATTCATGCGTCGCCGTCCTCGAGGGCGGCTTGCCGGAGGTGATCCCCAACGCGGAAGGAGAGCGGACCACCCCGTCCGTCGTGGCGTTCACCGACGGGGGGGAGCGGCTGGTCGGTCGCCTTGCCAAGCGGCAGGCGATCACCAACCCCAAGCACACCATTTCCTCGATCAAGCGGAAGATGGGGACCAACTACCACGTGAAGATCTCGACCGACGGGAAGGCGACCGAGTACACGCCGGAGCAGATCTCCGCGATGATCCTTCAGAAGTTGAAGAAGGACGCCGAGGAGCACCTGGGCAACAAGGTCTCCAAGGCCGTGATCACCGTGCCGGCGTACTTCAACGACTCGCAGCGCCAGGCGACCAAGGACGCGGGGACGATCGCCGGCCTGGAGGTCATGCGGATCATCAACGAACCGACCGCCGCGGCGCTCGCCTACGGTCTCGACAAGTCGCAGGAGCAGACGATCCTCGTCTACGATCTGGGCGGAGGGACGTTCGATGTCTCGATCCTGGAGATCGGTGACGGGGTGTTCGAGGTCGTGGCGACCGACGGGGACACGCAGCTCGGCGGGGACGACTTCGACCAGCGGATCATGGACGACCTCGTGGAGGAGTTCCGCAAGGACACGGGAATCGACCTGTCTTCGGATCCCAGCGCGATGCAGCGGCTGAAGGACGCGGCCGAGGCGGCGAAGATGGAGCTGTCGGCCCGCAAGGAGACGACGATCAACCTCCCGTACATCACCGCGGACGCGAGCGGCCCCAAGCACTTGGAGAAGAAGCTCACCCGGGCCAAGTTCGAGCAGATGATCGCCGACCTGCTCAAGCGGTCGATCGACATCGTCGACGCGACCCTGAGGGAGGGGAAGAAGCAGACCGACCAGATCGACCAGATCGTGCTCGTCGGCGGATCGACCCGGATCCCGAAGGTCCAAGAACTGATCGCCGCTCGGATTCCCGGCAAGATCAACAAGGAGATCAACCCCGATGAGGTTGTGGCCGCTGGCGCGGCGGTCCAGGCCGGGGTCCTTGCGGGCGAGGTCGATGAGATCGTGCTGCTCGACGTCACCCCGCTCACCCTCTCCATCGAGACCCTCGGCGGCGTGGCCACCCCGCTGATCGAGCGGAACACGACGATCCCCACCGAGAAGACGAAGACCTTCACCACCGCCGAGAACAACCAGACGACCGTGGAGATCCACGTTGTGCAGGGCGAACGGAAGATGGCCGTGGACAACAAGTCGCTCGGGAAGTTCCAGTTAACCCAACTACCCCCCGCGCCCCGTGGCGTGCCGCAGATTGATGTGGCGTTCAGCATCGACGCCAACGGCATCCTGAACGTGACCGCCAAGGACAAGGCGACCGAGAAGTCGGCCTCGCTGCAGGTCATGGATTCGTCGCGCCTGAGTGAGCAGGAGATCGAGCGGATGCGCCACGAGGCGCAGGAGCACGCCGAGGAGGACCGCAAGAAGGCTGAAGAGGTTGAGGTGCGCAACCAGGCCGACCAGCTCGCCTACACGGCTGAGAAGACCCTCGCCGACCTCGGGGACAAGGTCCCGCAGGCCAAGCGTGGCCAGATCGAGGATCAGGTCCGGCGCCTGAGGGAGAAGCTCTCCCAGAACGCGGCGGTCGATGCCCTCCGCCGGGCGGTGGATGAGCTGTCGAAGAGCCTGCAAGAGGTCGCGCGGGACGCCTACAAGTCGACCTCCTCGCAGGGTGAGTCTGCCTCGTCCGGATCGAAGGACGGGCCGAAGGGCAAGCAGGAGGGCGGGTCCGACGACGGCTACATCGACGCGGAGTACGAGGACAAGTAGGTAGGAACGGGGCGGAAACGTGGCGAAACAGGGCTACTACGAGGTCCTCGGCGTCACCCGAGGTGCCAGTCCGGAGGAGATCAAGCAGGCCTACCGCCGCAAGGCGAAGGAACTGCATCCCGACAAGCACCCGGAGGACCGCAAGAAGGCGGAGGAGGAGTTCAAGCGGGTGGCCGAGGCCTATGAGGTCCTCTCCGATCCGGAGCGGCGGGCCCAGTACGACCGGTACGGGCACGCCGGCCCGACGCAGGGCTTTGACTTTGGCCCCGGCGACTTCCACCGGGCGCGGGAGGCGTTCTCCGAGTTCGGGTTTGGCGGGCTGGATGACTTGTTCGACATGTTCTTCCGCCAGGGCGGGGCGCGCGCCGGCACACGGCAGCAGCGGGTCCGTCAGGGGGAGGACGTTGAGTACAAGCTTCGGGTTACGCTCGAGGACGCGGCACAGGGGACCCGGATGAAAATCACCGCCCCCCGCCTGATCCTCTGCGACCGCTGCGGCGGGGAGGGGACCGAGCCGGGGACGGGCCGGCGGGTCTGCCCCACCTGCAAGGGCCAGGGCCAGGTCGAGTATCGCCAGCAGAGCCTGCTCGGGAGCTTCGTCAATGTCCGGGCCTGTCCGGAGTGCAATGGGATGGGGGAGATCATCGAACAGCCCTGCCGCCACTGCCACGGGACCGGCCGGGTGAAGGAGAAGAGCAAGATCTCGATCACGGTGCCCCCGGGGGTCGACAACGGGTCGCGTCTACGGCTGAAGGGGCAAGGAAACGCGGGTCCGAGCGGTGGTCCGGCCGGGGACCTGTTCATCGTCATTGAAGTCATTCCCCATCCCGGCTTCGAGCGCCACGGGCGGGACATTCACTCCACGGTGAAGATACACTACCCCCAAGCGGTCCTGGGCGCCAAGGTCAAGGTGAAGACCCTGTGGGGGGAGGAGACGGTCAGCGTTCCGGCGGGGACGCAGCCGGGGACCGTCCTGCGGCTGCGCGGGAAGGGGATGCCCGACCTTCACCAGAGGAACGGAAAGGGGGATCAGTTCGTCACCGTACAGGTCGTCGTGCCGCAGCACGCCACGGCCGCCCAGCGCCGGACCCTGCGCGAGCTCGAGGAGGCGCTCCCTCCGATCGAGGACTAGGCGACAGTCGCGAGTCGCCAGTTCTCAGTCAACAGCCGTCCAGTGAACTCAGACCAAACTCGAGGGGAGGGAGCCGATCACTGGTTGGCAGCCGAGAACCCGCGGGGGGGTCGAAAGCTGCGGGTGCAGCCTCACGCGGTACCGGCGGGTTGTGCCCTGGAACCGCTGGGGCACGACGGAGCGTATCCACTCTCAGCTTGCGGCGACCAACGAACTAAGTCGCCTCAGTGTCGGTCTTTTCACCTGTCGGCGCTGTTTCCCGGACGCTCGACTGTGGACTGCCGACTAGTGTCGCGTCACACTTGAAACGTCGCGTCTGTTGAGGTATCCTTCTCCCAAC
>CAZBWD010000137.1:0-5072 GCA_964495585.1 uncultured Thermotogae bacterium | reverse complement strand
CACCTCGAGCACGAGCTTCAGGACGGCCTCGCCGCCTGCCTGTCGGATTGCCCGGAGTTCGGCGTCGACAGCCTCCCACCGGCCGGCGTGCAGCGCGCCGAAGTGCGGAATCACCTCGAGCTGCGCTGCCCCCGCGCTGACGGCCTCGCCCACCTCGCACGCCTTGACCGAAGCGGTCTGCGTTCCAAACGGGTAACCGATGACGCAGGACACAGCCACAGCGCCCTCAAGGCAGTCTGCGGCCCGTCGGACGAGGATCGAGGGGACGACGACCGTCCCGATCCCGTACACGCAGGCCTCGAGACACAGCGCCTCCACGTCGCTGTAGGTCAGCTCCTTGCGCAGGTCCGTGTAGTCGATTGCCTTGCCGAGTGAAACGGGGAGGGTGGAGAAAGGCGTCTCTGGCCTCATGTCCATCGCTCCTTGGCCTCGTCGAGAATGCGGAGGATCGGGCTTGCGTGGATGTTGTCGGCGCCGATCGAGAAGTATGAGAGCGCGTCGTCGAGGGTGCGCACGCCGCCCGAGACGTCGATCTGGAAGGCGTCGCCGAACAGGCGACGTACGAAGAGAACGTGCTCGGGCTGGGTGTTCCAGCCGTAGCCCGACGAGGTCTTGATCCCGCGGATCCCCGCGCGTGCGAACGCCTCGAGCGTTCGGGCGAGCTCGTCGCTCGTCAGGATCGCGGTCTCCGCCACGACCATTATCCGGATGTCTTCTCCCGCGGCGACGGCCATCGCATGGGCGTCTTCTTCGACGGCGGTGAAGTCGCCGGATTTGATCGCGACGAAATGGCTACCGATATCGATCTCGTCCGCGCGGAGTTTGATCCCCTCCGCAATCGCCGCCACCTTGGCCGCGGTCGACGTGTTCCCGACCGGGTAGGCCGCCTCGATCCCGACGCGCGTCCCATGTGCCGTGAGGATGTCGCGAGCAAAACCGACCCACGGCTGGTCGACGAAGATGGCGTCCACCGGCGGATACCCGTCGAAGCGGTGCAGGAACGCCCGCGCCTCGTCCTCTGTGGCCGCGGGAGAAAACACCGCGCTCATCATGCGCTGTGCAAGCTGTGGGAGCGTTCTCGGCATCTCGTGCATCCTTGTCTCAGCTTGCACTGTCTGCCTCTTCTTGTGGCCGTTCTATCCCGGAGAGTCCGGCCTGGAGGTCAGCGAGCCGGTCGAAGACCGGTTCGAGCGCCCGGTACGCCTCGGCGAAGACCGGCAGCAGGGCCTTGTACGCCGCGACACCGGCGGATCGGGGCGTCTCCTCGAGCGCTACCGGGCAGAGCCGCTCGGCGATCTCGAAGCCGTCGAACACCTTCGTGGCAACCCCCGCGCAGACCGCCGCGCCAAGCGACGTCGCGTACTCCCCGCTCTCCAGGCAGGCGATGGGGATCGTCAGCATGTCGGCGAGGATCTGCCGCAGGACTGGGTTGCGGATACCGCCGCCGATCATCCGCAGGGCCGGGAGCGTCGCGCCCTGCTCGGTCAGTGCGTTGAAGATGAGCCGCAGGTTGAACCCGACGCCCTCGAGTACCGCGCGCACGACGTCGCCGACCCCGTGGCTGCGGGCCAGCCCGACGAACGCCCCCCGCGCGTTTTCATTCCAGTGGGGACTGCGCTCGCCGATGAGGTACGGCAGGAAGACGACGCCGCGCGCGCCGGGCGGGCTCTGCGAAGCCCAGCGATTGAGGCGCTCGTACGCCTCGTCGTCGGGCGTATCGCTCCCCGGGGGAAAGAGCACGCTGCGGATCCAGTCGTAGGACCCGCCCGCGCTCTGCATCGTGCCCACCGGCATGTAGAGATCCGGCACGAGGTGGCATAGGTTGAAGGTCCGCATCAGGGGGTCGATGACCGGGGCGTCAGTCGCAACGGCGATCCAGGACGACGACCCGAAGTACGTGTAGCCCTGGTTCGATCGGATAACTCCCGCCCCGACGGTCGCGCACGGCCCGTCGCCGCCGCCGAGGACCACGGGAACCCCCGCAAGGTCCACCCCGTCGACATGTCTTATCTTGCCTACGATCTGCGTCGAGGGGAAGGCCTTGGGAAAACGCTTCGTGGGGATGGCCGCGGCCGCCAGGATCTCGTCGCTCCACGCCTTGGTCCGAAGGTCGAAGGCGTTCGTCGCCGAAGCATCGGAGTAGTCGGTGACGAGCTCTCCGGTCAGGCGGTAGACGATGTAGTCCTTCGCCTGCAGCACGACGCGGGTCTTCGCATAGATGGACGGCTCGCGGTCGCGCAGCCACATCAGCTTCTCCAGCGTGTAGTTTGGATTCGGGCGGGTCCCAGTGATCTCGTAGATCTCGGCCTGCGACATCCGGGAGAGGAGCGCCTTCACCTGTTCGGAGGCGCGCTGGTCCGCCCAGATGATCGCCCGGCGCAGCGCCCCGCCGTTGGCGTCGACCGGGACGCAGCCCATCATGTGCCCGCTGAAGCTCATCCCCGCAACGGCGTGCTTGTCGGTTTTCGCCTTTCTCAGGACCGCGCCGCTCGCGCGGCACACCGCGGTCCACCACGCCTCGGGGTCCTGCTCCACCCAGCCTGGGCGGTCGTAGAACGTCTCGTAGGCCTCGAAGGCGCTCGCGATCAGCCGACCACCGTCGTCGAACAGCGTAGCCTTGTCGCCGGTCGTGCCGAGGTCGTGCGCCAAGAGGCAGGTGGGAGTCGCCATCGTTCCTCCGGCCTACCCGGTCAGGTCGACCGTGATCTTGATCCCCTTCTGCGAGGCCACGAGATCGAGCCCCTTTTGGAACTCCTCCATCCGCGGGATCACGTGGGTCACGAACTGCGACAGGTCGATCGCCCCGGCGTCGACAAGGGTGACGATCTCATTGTGGACCGCGGCCTCGTCCTCGAAGGTCGGCCACTGGACAAAGTGGATCGCCCAGTTGTACGGCGCGTCCGTCCAGTCGATCTGCGCTCCCGTGTCTGGCGAGATCCCGTAGACTCCGACCTTCCCGTTGAACCGGACGAGCCGCAGGCTGTCGGTCATCAAGCGGTTGATGCCCACCGCGTCGATCACGTAGTCAAAGCCGTCCGGTGCAATCGCCTTAGCGCGCGCGGTCAGGTCCTCGCCCTTGGGGTCGATCGTTTCGTCCGCGCCCATGGCGAGCGCCCGCTCCCGGCGACCGGCGTGGGGTTCGCTGACGACGATCGGGTGCGCACCCTTCAGCTTGGCGAAGCGCACCATCGACAGACCGACCGGGCCGGTTCCGTGGATGAGTACCGACTGGTTCCGCGCGACCCCGAACCGCTCGATTCCCGACAGCACCTCTTTGAGAGTGATCAGCATGACCGCCTGATGGACGTCGAAGTGACCGGGGACGATCTGTTGGGCAAGGTAGATATCGAAGAAGTCGGTTCGCCCGTCGCGTTTCATCGCTGCGATGTCGCCGACCACCCCGTACTCGGCGAAGCTACCCCATCCCGAGGCGTAGCGGTCGTCCTCGACCTTCTCGAGGATCGATCGCAGGACGAGATCCCCCTTCTTGAACGAGGTCACCTTCGATCCGACCTCGACCACGCGCCCGACGCTCTCGTGGCCGAGGACCGCGGGGTACGTGTTGAACCCCTTGAACTTCCCGTGGATCAGCTTGAGATCGGTTCCGTTGCAGATGCCGCAGCTCAGGTTGCGGACGAGCGCCTGGTAGTCGCCGATCTTCGGCTCCGGCAGCTTTTCGACCTTAACCGTTCCGTCCCGGTAGACGACCACTCCCTTCATCACGACCTCCCTTTCCCTTCTTCGCATAGGAACGTCCGTGCGCCGGCAATCGACTCAGCTTCCACTTCCCCTGCATCACGCGGCAAATAGGGTGCTTCCTCACAAGGTGAGCTTCGCGCTCGCCGCAATCCGAGCGGCCCGATGGACTCGACCTTATCGCTTCGACCAGGGAATGGCGCTTGCATGGATCGGGCGGCGCTGCATTCCCGGCGTGCGAGACACGGGTCGATGTTGTTCCTCATTTGCCGTGAGCCTCCTTCGCAAGTGCTGGCTATGTGGCCGTGCGTCGCCGCAGCCGGTCGAATACCACTGCCACGATGATCAGGGATCCCATAAGGATGTCCTGGTAAAAAGGCGAGACGCCGAGCAGATCAGCGCCGTTTCGCAGGACTCCCAAGAACAGCGCGCCGATGAGGGTCCCTACCACGCCTCCGCGGCCTCCGAACAGGCTTGTCCCACCGATGATCACCGCGGCGATGACGTCAAGCTCCCATCCTTCTGCTGCCTGCGACCAGGCTGAGCCAACTCTTGAGGCGAGGATGATGCCCGCAAATCCCGCTAGGGTGCTGCACAGGATGAAGTTCATGATCCGGTAGCGGTCGACCTTGATCCCCGAGAGCCTCGCCGCTTCCCGGTTTCCGCCAATCGCGTACACCGCGCGCCCGTAGGGTGTGCGAGTCAGCACGATATACCCCGCGACCACGACAAGAAGGAAGATGATGACTGGAGCGGGGATCGGACCAACCATCCCTCTGCCCAGCGCCCCGAACGAGTCTGGGAGATTTCCGATAGACAGGCCTCGCGTGTAGGTCAGCGTCAATCCGCGGGCGATCGACATCATCCCCAGAGACACGACGAACGAGTGCACACGAGCTTTGGTGATGATGAGTCCCATCAGCCCACCCAGAGCGGCGGCGACCAGAATCGGGATGATGATTGCAGGGAGCGGACTGAGTCCGTTGCGGGTCATGAAGCCGGCAGCCAGAGCACCGCTGAACGCCGCCACCGACCCGACCGATAGGTCGATGTCCGCCGAGAGGATGACGAACGTCATGCCCACGGCCATGATCCCGATCATCGACACCTGCCGGATCACATTGAAGATGTTCCTAGCGCTCAGGAAGACCGGCTTGATCCCCGCGATGACCACACAAATGGCAATGAAGACAATGATGATGCCATACTCCCTGAATAGGTGCGAGCTGAACCCCTTCAGAACGTTCCACGCCCAGCTGCCAATGTGTGCCTGATCTTTTCTCATGCGGCTTGGCCTCACATCCTCCGCGTGCCGCCTCTACTCATCCTACCTGCCAACGCTTGCCGTATAGGAACGACCCCGCCCAGGGGAGGGG
>CAZBWD010000136.1:0-5087 GCA_964495585.1 uncultured Thermotogae bacterium | reverse complement strand
CCAGCTGCGGGGGAGGCCATCGCTTCCATTTCCAACAATCGGTGGGACACTTCCTCAGCGACAGTCTACGAAGCCACTCGTACGCCACGATCTCGCGCAGCGCAGCCACGACGTTCTCCCTATTGCCATTCCGAATCACCTTCAGTACCGCACGCGCCTTTCGTTCAGAGAGGCTGCAGAGCGTGGATCCCAGGAGTTGGAGAAGCTCGGTGTTGGCCGGATCATTCGAGGTGGCTAGGGCATCAGCCTCAGAGCATCGTTTGCCAGCGATCGCAAGAGCCTTCTGGAGCTCGCTCGTTCCGTGTTCTTGTCTTATTGTCATCTTGACACCATCCTTACTATTAAGATTGTGAAATAACATTCTACGCAAAGAATACTGATTGTCAAGCAACAAAAATCCCATGGCTTTCACATCTAGTAGGAAAACATCGACGGTTGCTAACCGGACCATCAGAAAGCTCACATCAGCAGTTCACCCTGGCGGGGGATGACCAGCTGGGAGTAGCCTTGTGGTCGGGCCCGTCCATACTATCGAATTCCGCAGTAGTGCTTACAGGTGGACGAGTAGCGGAGGGGGAAAGGAGATGGCCATTGGTTAGTTACTCCTCCTTATAGGCGGCTAGACCCCCCCGAGCAGCTTCCATATGCGTATCGGCGCGTCGCCAGAAGTACTGGATGGCGTTGTCGAGGTCAGAACTAGTGACGATGGAGTCGTACTTGTGAGGAAGGTCCGGATGGGCACTCAAGAAAGCGTGCCACGCGTCCCCGCTGTCCTGAATCTTGATTGACCAGGCCTCACCCGCGAACTTGTACTCGTCAAGAGCGTCTGCCAACTCGGAGGCAACCTCGCGAGCGTTGTCGTCTTCAGCTTCATAGACGGCAATCGCCGCCGCAGCCTTGTTCAAGAGAGGGCCGTAGGCCATGTATGTAACGCCCACCTGAGTCGCCGCCTGGACTGCAACAAGAGCCTCATACAGCTCCTGCAATTTGGCCGCGCGCTCTTCCTGAGCCTGTTTCTTTCCTCCGCACCCGGCAAGGCTGCAAATCAGCAACGACACAATGGCAAGTCCAATTAAGCCTTTGCTGCTCATCTTCCGACTTCGGCTTCGCGGAATGAAGATCATTAGCATGCACCCTCCTTGCTCAGGACAGCATAGCAGTGATGAAGTGCATCCGACAAATCACGGAGACCGTGATCTGGGTTGCGGACGACGCGATAGCGTCCGAGGAAGAAGCTGAAGACTGCTAGAGGCTTTGTCATTGGCGAAAGGCTGGTCAGACCTGTGACTGACCGCCGTAGGCGAGTTCAAAACTCGTCCAGGACGGCGTATTACGACAGCTAGATCACTTCATAAGAGGGTTCCGCGATACACCCCGATGACGGTTTTGAACCCGGGTGATCCCTGACCTCGCTCCCCGAGAACAACGGGTTGAGTCCAGGCACAGCGCAAGGCAGTTCCTCTGGCGATTAGGATCGTTGGTCACGATTTGCGGTCTTGCGCGCGGGGCGATACGCTCGGGACATGAAGACGATGCCGTATGTCTACTGGCAGCACGAGGGGATGTGGATCGCCTACCTGCAAGAGTTCCCGGACTATTGGACCCAGGGCGAATCCAAAGAGGAACTCGAGGAGAACCTGAAGGACCTCTGGCAGGACCTCACGGGCGGTGCCATTCCTGAGGTCCGCCGTGTTGCCGCGCTCCGCGTTTCATGAACCGGCAAGACTTGATCCGCCGGATCGAGAAGGACAGTTGTGTCCTGATCCGGCACGGTGCACGCCATGACTGGTATCAGAACCCCAAGACCAAGGTCTCTCAGCCCATACCACGCCATCGTGACATCAGGGAGCCCTTAGCGAAGCACATCCTGAAGATGCTGTCAGAGTAGGCTGCCCAGGGTTGATAGATGCGTCTGCAGTCGGTAGCCTGACGGCAATTCCCTCGATCCGGTTCCCGGACGCAAGCGGAGCGGCTGCGGTTCAAAACCTGTCCAGGACGGTGTAAAAGCACTTCTCTCTACCGCTTTCGCTATTTCATCGAGCACAACAAGAGAGAGGCCCCGTTTGAGGGCCTCGCTTGTGCCTCCTAGCAGGTAAGGGTTTGACCGGCGCACCTGCCTACCAGCTGAGGTCGATCCCCGCCCCCAGCTTGTCGAGGCCGACGGTGCTCACTTCGAGCAGACCGGTGAGCGCGAGCGCCTGGGTCACGGGTAGGCTCGCCTCAACATGGGTCATTCCCCAGTCGAATAGGCTGCCGCCGTTCTCGAAGTACGTGTTAACGAGGAAGGTCGCCGTCCCGCCGCAGCAGCCGCTGGTGGAGGCGGCCACGGAGAAGAGCTCCCAGTAGGCGGGGTAGGTCTGGTCGCCGTTGTCGGCGGCGTCAGCTAGCGACTCGATCCGGCTGCCGTACTGCTCGGTCGTGATCGCGTACCGTCCGGTGTCGAACACGGCCAGGTCCTTGAGCGTGACGTTGCCGGCGGCGGTGGTGGCGGAAAGGCCGTAGACCTCGATGCCCGTGATCGCGCTTGCGCCGACGGTGAGGGTGCTGTCGGCGGCGGGGGTGCGCACGTCGAGGTAGGGGACGATGCAGGTGGTCTCACCGAGGTTGAGCGTCGGGGTGAGGACGACGGCCTTGGTCTGGAGCTCGAAGGTGAGGGCGAGGTCAATGTTGAGCCAGGAGATCCCCGTCTTCAGTCCGGTGAGGTCGAGCTCTAAGGAGTCGAACCCCTGGTCGGTGACGTACAGGGAAACGGCACCGTTTGAGAGACACGCGAACGACCAGCCGGAGACGGTGAGCTTGTCGCCGGTGAACCCCTGGCCGGGGACGAGCGGGTTGGTGTCGTAGGTCTTGGCAAGGCCGGTGGCGGCGTGGACGATGGTGATGCCGTGGTAGTCGGCGTCCTTGATCCGCGCTCCCATCTCGAAGCAGTTGACGACCTGGAGCGAGCCGATGGAGCCGGCGATCCGCAGGACGGCGCCGTCGGCGGGACCGCCGAGGACATCACCGGAGAGCTGGGCGGCGTAGAGCCCGACGTCGATTCCTGCGATGTCGGTGGTGATGATGAGCTGGTCGTAGAGGAAGCTTCCGGTGGACGGACCGAACAGAGCGTCGCCCTCCACGCTGAACGCGCCGAGGGTTCCCGTGACGCTGAACCCCTGCCAGATGAACCCGGCGAGGTAGACCTCGGAGTCGCTCGTGGTGGTGAAGGCACCGAGGGTGTAGTCGACGGTGAGGATGGAAGAAAGCTGGGAGAAGGAAAACGGGGTGGGAGAGATGGCGAGGGCGGCGTTCCACGAACCGGAGAACGGCGCGGCGGCGAGCGCGGTCAGTCCGGCGAGAAGGAGGACGAGTGCTTCAAGCAGTAGGATCTTCTTGGTCATGTTTCTTCCCTCCCTATTTCGCGTAGTACGCCTGGCCGGCGACGAGCTGCCAGGCGGTGATGAGGGCGTTGCCAGCGCTGCCGAGCTGGATGTCCGCAGCGGTGGCTTTGATGTCCCCGGAGGTGATCGTTCCGGTGCCGGTGAACGCCACCTCGGCGACGGTGCCGCCGACGCTGCCGGCGTTCGCGTTGGCGACGACGAAGCGGAGGGCACCGGTCGTCTGATTGAAGTCCTGTGCGAGGACGGTGAACCCGTTGAGCCCGGTCACCTTGACGTTCGCGACCTTGTCCTTCAGCAGCGTCAATCCGCCCGTCCTGACGGCAAGCGAGGCGAGGCCGTTGTTGGGCATGCTCGTCACCGAGACGAGGATCATCCCCGTCGTGCCGCTGATCACGGGGTTGCCGATGATGAGCGACGCCGTCTGTGTCTGCGTGAACCAGTTCCCCATGCACCCGAACAGGCTGACCGCCAGCGCCGCAGCGACGAGGCCTGCAAGGATGAGCCGCCCCTTTGACCTCATGTGTCCTCCTTACCGTTTTCTCATTCTACCACACGGAGCCCCTTTCTCCAGTGGGAGGTCTCCTGGCCTCCATTACCCGCCGAGCCTGTAGCGGATGATGTAGTACCCTGTACCTTTGCCTCCAATCCCTCCTTGACGGCTTACGGCGTCCCGATGCCGGCCACGTAGTCGGCGAGCAGCTGTGCGTCCGCAAGCGTCACCTGGCCGTCGCCGTTTACGTCGGCGTGCGCCCGTTGCGCGCGGTCCCCGGTATGACGCCCTCGGCGATCTGCAGGCACAGCCGGACGTCGAGGACGTTAATCGTGCCGTCGCCGTTCACGTCGCCGGCGTTGACGAAGCCGGTTCCCTGGATCGCAAACGTGTAGGGGCCGGCAGCGGAGTTGTAGGCGATGCTCACCGTGGCGGCGCGCGTTCCCACGGCGCTCGGATTGAACTCGATCGCGAACGTCGTAGTGCCGCCATTCGCAGCTACAGGAGAACTCGGCTGGACCGTGACGGTGAAGTCGCTCGCGTCGATCCCGATGATCGCGATCTTCGGGGCGCCGGTCAGTGTCAGATCAGCCGTGCCGGTGCTGTTGATTGTGAATACGTGGTCCACAGTTCCAGCGACGATGTCGGCCGAGCCGAAGTCGGTGCCGCCGGCAGTCGTGGGAGAAGTGTCCCCACTCGTGATGACGTGCCCGTTCCCCCGCACCACCATCCCGGCGCCGGTATTGGTCAGGCTGAAGGAGACTGCGCCCGCTCCCGCGGCGCCGGCGCTTACCTTGTAGCTCCCCGTGGTCGCGTTCGCGGTTGCGATAACGCTGGCTGCACCGCTGCTGATGGACGCAGGGCTTCCGCTGAGTGTCGCGCTGGCCCCCGAACTGGGCGCGGTGAAGCTCACGACGCCGCCGTTCACCGGCTCGCCCGCCGCCTTCGCCGTCACGCTGACCGCAAGCGGGCTGGCGAACGCTGTGTTAACGTTTGTGGTCTGGTTGTTCCCCCCGGCGATCGCAAGCTTGAACCCACGCGATTCGAACGCGCCGATATCGGGGGAACCGACCCGCGATACGCCGCGCTGGTCTGTCGTTGGTGCATACGTCGCGTTCGCCGCGTCAATCGCCGAAGAGCCGGGCAGGGGCGGGATCGTTTCTGTAACGGATGTTCCCCCCTGAGTAACCGAAGAAGTTGTTCCTGGACAAGGTTTT
>CAZBWD010000135.1:0-5164 GCA_964495585.1 uncultured Thermotogae bacterium | reverse complement strand
GGCTCATCCTGAGCCCGGAGCTGTGGTCGAAGCGGATCACGCCGGTCGACGTTGTGGAGAACGTCCTGCGGCAGGTGCCGGTTCCCAAGGTGGACTAGGTGACGCGCCGCGGGAAGCTTGCTCTTGCCGGTGGGATCGGCTTCGCGCTGATCGCTGCGGGGCTCCTGGTGCGCGACGGCAGGCTTCTTGTCCTCTCGTTCCCCTTTGTCCTCACTTTTGGGGCGCTGCTCCTCTTTCCATCGCCGCGAGCCTCGGACCTCGTGGTCGCTCGTTCCTTCTCGACCTCCCGTCTCGAGGAGGGGGAGAAGGTGCGAGTGACGGTCGCCGTGGAGAACCGTGGCGAGGCGGTTCCGCTGCTCGGAGTGGTCGAGCGGATCCCGAACGCGGTCGGGGCCGTTGAGGGAGAGAGGGGGTTCCTCGGACCGATGTCGTGCGGCGCGCGCCGCGACTTCAGCTACACCCTGACGGCCGCGCCGCGCGGGGCGTACCGGTTCGTCGGCCTGGACGTGACGACGTGGGACCGGCTTGTCCTCTCGCCGCGGCGTGCCTTCGCCCGCGTGGAGGGCGAACTCCTCGTCCGGCCGCGCATCGAGGCGTTCGAGGAGATCGTCATCCGCCCGCGCCGGACGCGGGGCTATGCCGGGATGGTCAAGGCGAACCGCGGCGGGAGTGGCCTCGACTTCTATGGGTGCCGGGCCTACGTCTCTGGCGACGAGGTCCGGCGGATCAACTGGCGGGCTTATGGGCGGGGGGGGGAGCTCGTCGTGAACGAGTACGAGCGGGAACAGATTGCTGATGTCACGGTGATCCTCGACGCGCGGGAACGTGCCCATACGCAGGTCGGCAGCGAAGGGACGTTCCTCCACGCGGTGCGGGCGGCGGCGAGTCTTGCGGCCCACTTCCTCTCCCGCGGGAACGGCGTGGGGCTCCTGATCTACGGGGATTTCCTCAACTGGACCCTGCCCGGCTACGGGAGGATCCAGAAGGAGCGGATCCTCGACGCCCTGGCGCGCGCCCGACCCGGGGGCAAGGCGGTGTTCGAGGACCTCTACTTCATCCCCACGCGGCTCTTCCCTCCTCAGTCGCAGCTCGTGCTCGTGAGCCCGCTCGTGGGGGAGGAGGATATCGAGGTCGTCGGGGTCCTGCGAGCGCGCGGCTACGAGGTCCTTCTTGTCCGTCCCGACCTCTTGCCCTATGAACTCGCCCGGGCCCGCAGGGATCCGGGGCACGATCTGGCGCGGCGGATCCTCACTGTGCGGCAGGGGCTCCTGCTCTCCGCCCTGTCGCGGCTCAGGGTCGCCGTCGTCAACTGGGACGTCACCCAACCGCTGTCCGGCCCGGTCTCCTGGCGGCTCTCCCGGCGCGGACGGAGGGCGCGGTGAGGGTCTGGGCGCTGGGGCTAGCCGGGGTGGGGTGCGCCCTCCTCGGAGGGCTCGGCTTCGCAGCCGGATCGGCCGTCCTTGGAGGGTGCGGGATGGTCCTGCTCGCCGGTTGGATCACTGCGGTGTGGTTCACGGTCCCCCGCGCTGGGACGCTCCTCCTCCCCGCGTCAGTGGCCGTGGCCGCTTCGGCGGTCTTCTCTGGGGTGGCGGTGCTTCCTGTCACGGCAGCCGTGACGCTCGTCCTCGTCGGATGGGAGCTCACCAACGGGCTCTCGACGACGGCTGCATATCCTGCCACGGATCGGCGGTCGGTCCTGAGGCGACACCTGGTGAGGCTTTTTGGGCTGGGGAGTGTGGCTCTCGTTCTGTCTGCCGTATCCCTGCGACTGCACGTGCACCTGGGGTTCCGTCTGGGGCTCGCGCTCGCCCTGGCGAGCCTGGTGCTTCTGGGACTGGTCCTGCGCCTGGGCGCTCGTCCCGCGCGGCAGGAGAAAAAAGAAGAGGCGGAGCAGTAGGACACTACCCCGCCTTTCCACACTTGCGGTGTCTTACTTCCGTTCGCCCAGCGGGACGATGTTACGACCGTGGACGGTGTTGATCAGGATCCCGGCCGAAGCGTACCAGGCGATGAGTGCGCAGAGGACGCCCTCGTAGCCGGCGATCGTGTGAACGACCGGGACGAATTCCCCGATCGCCAGGAGGAAGAAGAGGATCGTCAGGGTGATGAACACCCAGGTGACCGCCCACGGGAGTTTGAGGGAGGCGATGGTCGCGTATCCCGTGAAGATGCCCCAAGCGATCATGACGATCGCGACGCCGGCGGCCGACACGTTGAGGAACGCCTGCACTCCGGCGAGCCGGAAGAAGAAGAACGCGGCGATGCCCATCCAGAAGGCCCCGTACGAGGAGAAGCAGGTGGCGCCGAACGTGTCCCCGCGGCGCACCTCCCACATCCCCGCCGTGAACTGGGCGAGCCCCCCGTAGAACAACGCGACCGGCATCACGATGCCGACGGTCGCCGCGTCGACCCACCCTGCGTTCACGATGTTCAAGATGAACGTGGACAGGGCGAAACCGCCCAGCCCCAGCGCCCCGACATTGGCGAGCATCGCATCCTTCGGTTGTTCGCTCATCGATTTCCTCACTTGAGGTTAGCCCTTGTAGCCGACGATTTTCTTGAGGTAGTTGACGCTGTCCGGGTTCTGCAGCGTGGTCAGGTCTCCGACCGGCTCGTTGCGCACGAGCGACTTCAGGATGCGGCGCATGATCTTCCCGGAGCGGGTCTTCGGGACATCATCCACGAAGACGATCTCCTCGGGACGTCCGGTGGGACCGATCACCTTGGTGACGGTGCCCAAAAGCTCCTTGCGGATCTCCTCGGACGGCTTTATCCCGGCCTTCAGCAGGACGAAGGCGACGGGGACCTCTCCCTTGAGCTCGTGCGGCCGTGAGACCACGGCGACCTCGCTCACCTTGTCGTTCTGCGCCAGGGCGCTCTCCACCTCGGCGGTGGCGAGCCGGTGTCCAGCGACGTTCATCACGTCGTCGACACGCCCGGTGATCCGGATGTTCCCGTCCTCGTCCACGCGCGCTCCGTCGCTCGTGAAGTAGCGCTTGGCGCCGTACTCCGCGAAGTACTGCTCCTTGAACCGCTCCATATCCCCGTAGATTCCCCGCGTCAGGGCGGGAGGGAACGGATCGAGGATGGACAGGTACCCGCCGTCGCCCGGCTTTACGGAGGCACCGCCCGCGTCGAGGATGTCGGCGAGCACGCCGGGGAACGGACGGCCGGCTACGGTGGGGATGAACGGGCCGATCCCCGGCAGGTTGTTGACCATGTTCGCGCCGGTCTCCGTCTGCCACCAGGTGTCGATGATCGGGCAGCGGCCGCCGCCGATCTTCTCGAAGTACCACAGCCAGGCGTCGACGTTGATCGGCTCGCCGACGGTGCCTAGCAGGCGCAGGGAGGAGAGGTCGTGCTTGGCCGGCCACTCGTCACCCCACTTGAGGAACATCCGGATCGCGGTCGGCGCGGTGTATAGCTGCGTCACCTTATGCTTCTCGATGATCGCCCACATCCGGCCGTAGTCCGGCGTGTCGGGAGAGCCCTCGTAGATGATGGTCGTCACGCCGTTCATGAGCGGCGCGTAGTTGATGTAGGTGTGCCCCGTGATCCAGCCGACGTCGGCCGTGCACCAGAAGATGTCCCCCTCGTGGAGGTCGAAGTTCCACTTCGCCGTGATGTAGGACTGGACCGCATAGCCCCCGGTCGTGTGCATGATCCCCTTGGGCTGGCCGGTCGTCCCGGAGGTGTACAGGAGGAAGGCGAGGTCCTCGGCGTCGAGCTCTTCTGAGGGGCAGTCCTCGGAGGCGTCCTTCATCACCTCGTGGTACCCCAGATCCCGTCCCGGGGTCATGGAGGCGCTCCCGTCGAGCCGCTTGACGACCACCACCTTCTCTACAGGGGTCCCCTCGATCCCGGCGTCGGCGTTGCGCTTCAGGTTGATCGCCTTGCCGCGGCGGTAGTACCCGTCGGCGGTGATCAGCACCTTCGCGCCGGCGTCGACCATGCGGTCCCGCAGGGAGTCCGGGGAGAAGGCGGAGAAGACCACCGAGTGAGGGGCGCCGATACGGGCGCAGGCCTGCATGGCGATCACGGCCTCGGGGATCATCGGAAGGTAGATCCCGACGGGGTCCCCCTTCTTGACGCTCAGCCCTTTCAGGACGTTCGCGAACCTGCTGACCAAGCGGTGGAGCTCCTCGTAGGTCAGCTTGACGGCCGGTTCATCGGTTGGCTCGGGTTCCCAGATAAGGGCGGTTCGACCGCCGTGCCCGGCCGCGATGTGCCGGTCGAGCGAGTTGTCGGACAGGTTGAGCTTGCTGCCGGTGAACCACCGGTAGGCTTGGGGCGCGAACTCATAGACCTTATCCCAGCGCTTGAACCAGTGCAGCTCCTCGGCGTGCTCGGCCCAGAATGCCTGGGGGTCAGCCTTTGCCTGCGCGTAGATCGATTCGTCAGCGACCCACGCCCGCTCCTTCAGGGCCGCGTTCGGCCAGAACACATTCTCCCGCTGCGGGTCTTTCTCGACCCAGTTCATCGGATCCGACACGGTAGTACCACGCTCCTGTGGGGAATATGGATTTCCAAACCGCGGGTATGGTAGCGGAGACGTGGCGCTCCTGCAACGTCAAAGCGGCAGCAGCCGAAGGATCGCGCTGATCACGGGGGTTGCGTAGAGGAGGCGGTAGGCGGATCGGTTGCGGTTCACCCGGTCGACGTAGGCGGCGGTCTCCGGGTAGTACGGTGCGCCCTCTTCCTGCCAGTGGGCCACGGTGCTCGGTCCGGCGTTGTACGCCGCGAGCGCGAGATCGACATCACCGGGGAAGCGGTCGAGAAGGTAGCGCAGGTACCACGTGCCGAACCGCAGGTTCACCTGGGGGTTGTACAGCTCCTCAACCGTGAAGCTCGCCTCTTTGAGCTGTCCGGCGATCCATCGCCCGGTCTGCGGGGTGATCTGCATCAGGCCGATCGCCCCGCTGCGCGAGACGGCGCCCGGGCGGAACCGGCTTTCCGTGCGGACGACCGCGGCGACGAGCGACGGATCGAGCCGATTCTGGGCCGCCCAGTAATGGAGCGCCTCGCCGTAGCGAAACGGATACAGAAGCTTGACCGTCCCCAAGCCGAGCGCGGCGGCGGCGAGCAGAATGACGGCCCACTCAACGGTTCATCGTGTTCGTGTTGCCTTGCGCATCTTCCTCTATAATACAGATCAAGGGGGTAG
>CAZBWD010000134.1:0-5238 GCA_964495585.1 uncultured Thermotogae bacterium | reverse complement strand
GCATAAAACGTCCGTGCGGGTTCAAGTCCCGCCCTCGGCACTAACGTCACACGTCGGAGCCACAGACTCAATGCGCATCCTACTGGACGTCATGGGGGGGGATCGCCCTCCGCGCGAACTGGTGAAGGGGGGGATCGCCGCTGGGCGACGTCTGGGGCTGGACTTGATCTTCTCCGGTGATCCAACGGTGATCCGACGCGCGCTCGCTGGGGTCCACGAGCGAGAGTCCGAGCGCTTCACCATCCTCCCCGCGACGCAGACCATCGAGATGAATGAGCCGCCCGTGCAGGCGGTCCGCGCCAAGCGGGACTCGTCCTTGGTGAACGGCCTTTCCGCGCTGAAGCGGGGAGAGGCCGATGCCTTCGTGTCGCCAGGGAACACCGGTGCGGTCGTCGCTGGTGCGATCCTGCTGGTCGGCCGGATCCCGGGGATCCTTCGCCCAGCGATCGCGACGTCATTGCCCACACTGAGCGGTGGTGAGATCCTCGTCCTCGATGTGGGGGCGAACGTCGACTCCTCGCCGAAGCACCTTGTCCACTTTGCACTGATGGGAGCGACGTATGCTCGCGACGTGGGGGGCATTCCGCGCCCGGCGGTCGGCCTGCTGAGCAACGGCACCGAGCCGGTCAAGGGGAACCGCGTGAACCGACGGGCCTTTGAGCTTCTGAGCCAGGGGCCGCTGCGGTTCGTGGGAAACGTGGAGGCGCACACGCTGCTCGCTGAGCGGCCGGCCGACGTTGTTGTCTGCGACGGCTTCGTAGGGAACGTCCTCCTCAAGGCGATCGAAGGGGGTGTGCTCGCCACGAGCTCGCTTCTCAAACAGGGGATCGCATCCGGCGGGCTTCGGACCAGGCTCGGCGGGCTTCTCCTGTCGCCGACGTTCTCCCTGTTGCGAGAGCGGCTGGCCTATGAACAGTACGGCGGGGCGCCGCTGCTCGGAGTCAACGAGGTGGTCGTCATCGCCCACGGACGGTCGGATGCCGAGGCGATCGGTGGCGCAGTCGAGGCAGCGAAACGGGCGGCGGAGGCGCGGCTGACGCACCGGCTGGCGGAAGGGATACAGGGGGGCCAGAGCGATGGGAACTAGGATCGTAGGTGTAGGAAGCTACGTGCCTCGTCACTGCATGACCAACGCTGAGCTGGAGAAGATCGTCGAGACGTCGGACGAGTGGATCGTTCGGCGAACCGGGATTCACACCCGTTACCACCTGGTACCGGGGGAGGACCCCGCCCAGATGGGGATCGAGGCCGGAAGGGCCGCGCTCACGAGCGCCGACGCCTCTCCGGAAAGCATCGACCTTCTGATCGTCGCGACCAACTTCTCGGACATGATCTGCCCGGGCTCAGCCCCGTTCATCGCCGGTGGACTCGGGCTTGACCAGACCCCGTTCTTCGACCTGAAGGCCGGCTGCTCGGGGTTCGTCTACGGCCTGACCGTCGCCGACGGCCTGATCGCCTCGGGACTGTACCAGCGCGTCCTGCTCATCGGCAGCGAGGCGCTGTCGCGGGTGACCGACTGGACGGATCGCAAGACTTGCGTCCTGTTCGGCGACGGCGCGGGAGCCGTCCTCTTGGAGAGCGGGGGTGATGGCGAGGGGATCCTGGGGAGCGCTCTGTTCGGCGACAACAGCAAGGCCATGCTCCTCTACCTGCCCGCCGGCGGCACGAGGACCCCCGCAAGCCACGAGACAGTCGACGAGCACGGACACTACCTGAAGATGGAGGGCGGCGGGGTCTACCGCAGCGCCGTGGCGATGATGGAACGGGCGACGCGCGCGGCCCTCGCGGCGGCCGACCTCCACCTCGGGGACGTCGACTGGATCATCCCCCACCAGGCGAACATCCGGATCATCGATTCCCTGGTCAAGCACCTGAACTTCGACAGAGAGCGGGTGATCGTGAACCTGGACCGCGTCGCCAACACATCCACCGCCTCGATCCCGATCGCCCTTGACGAGGCGCTGCGCGATGGGCGGATCGCCCGCGGGGATGTGGTCGCCCTGGCCGCATTCGGCGCCGGGGCGACCTACGGTGCGGTCGTCCTGCGGGTGTGACGATGGACCCGACCGCCTTCCTGTTCCCGGGCCAGGGCACGATCCCCGCGGCGCTTCCCCCAAGCGGTGCGCTCACCGATAGGTTGCTCGCCGCAGTCGAGCGGGCTGGGATCCCCGTACACCGGCTGATCGAGGACAAGGATCCGCGGCTTGCGCGGACCGATGCGGCGCAGCCCGCGATCCTCGTCGACAGCCTGGCCAAGGCGGACACCCTCAATGCCCGCGGAGTGATCCCCGATCTCGTAGCCGGCCACAGCCTGGGGGAGTATGCCGCCCTGGTGAGCGCGGGGGTTCTCCAGCCACAGGAGGCGCTCACCGCGGTGCTCGAGCGCGGTCGGTTGATGGCCGCCGTCCCTGGCGCGATGGCCGCGATCCTCCGCCTGCCCCACGAACGGGTCGCTGACATCTGCCGGACCGTGGACGGGGAGGTGACGGTCGCCAACCGTAACGCCCCCTCGCAGACGGTGATCTCCGGGACGGAGGACGGCGTCGCCGCGGCGATGGCGCGGGCCGAGGTGACGGGCGGACGGGCGATCCGCCTGCACGTCTCGGGCCCGTTCCATTCCCCACTGATGGCGGGCGCGCAGGCCCGTCTCGCCCCGGTCCTCGCCGGGCTCTCGTTTGCGGCGCCACAGATCCCGTTCCTGTCGAGCGTCTCCGGCCGGGTGGAAGGCGACCCACAAAAGATCAGACAGCTTCTGTTGACGCAGATCACGGCATGCGTATCCTGGGTCGAGGCGATGGCATGTCTGGAGAAGGTGGGGATCCGGCGCGCCGTGGAGGTCGGGCCGGGGGAGGTCCTGACGCGGCTCGGCCGTCGGTCGGGATCCTTGATCCGCTTCCAGACGTTCGAGGAGGCAGTCGATGGGACGATTTGACGGGACGGTCTCGATCGTCACCGGCGGCACCGGCGGCATCGGGCGGGCAATCTGCACCGTGTTGCAGGAGGAAGGGTGTTCGGTGACCGTCCTCGCCCGCGATGAGGCGGCCGGGAGGGCTCTGGAAGGAGCGCTTCCCGGTTGTGTCTTCCGCAAGGCGGACGTCACCGATCCTGTTGCGGTGAAGGAGGCGGTGGCGCGGGTCCATGAGACGCACGGACGGATCGACTTTCTCGTCAACAGCGCCGGGATCACGCGGGATCGGTTGCTTCTGCGGATGTCGGAAGAGGACTGGAGGCAGGTCATCGACGTGAACCTGTCCGGCCCGTTCCACTGCACCCGCGCCTGCCTGCGGTACATGGTCAAGGCGCGCTTCGGGGTGATCGTCAACGTCGGATCGGTCGTCGGAGAGACGGGCAACGTCGGACAGGCGAACTACGCGGCGGCCAAGGCGGGGCTCATCGGGTTCTCGCGCAGTGTGGCCAAGGAGGTCGCTGGGCGGGGGATCCGCGTCAACGTCGTGGCGCCGGGTTTCATCGGCACGGGGATGACCGAGGCCCTCGACGAGGAGGTCCGCGCCGGCTACCTGTCGGCGATCCCTCTCGGACGAGAGGGAACAGCCGAGGAGACCGCTGACCTGGTCGCGTTCTTGCTTTCGCCCCAGGCTTCTTATATAACGGGGCAGGTCATTGGCGTCCACGGGGGGCTCTACCCCGGAAAAACGGAACGGTAGGGGGGTATCGATGGAGGACATCGCGAGCAAGGTTCGTGCCATCATCGCCGATCAGCTGATGGTTGACCTGGACGAGGTAACGGACGAGGCATCGTTCGTGGAGGATCTTGGAGCCGACTCCCTGGATACCGTGGAACTGATCATGGAGTTCGAGGACGAGTTTGGCGTGGAGATCTCGGACGAGGATGCGGAGAAGATCGCGACTGTCGGCGAGGCGATCACCTACATGACCCAGCTCCTCGGCGATAAGAAGGAATAGACCTCTCGTTGGGTCGATGGGGCAACGGCGCGACGTCCGTCCCTTTTTCTTTGCGCGCATCTTTCCCCAAGGGAAGTAGCTGCGAATCGGGAGGGTGACGTGGGGGAGTTCTGCACTCGTACGATCGGTGAGTTCCTGGACGCGCTCTCCTCGGCAGACCCCACCCCGGGCGGGGGAAGCGTCGCTGCCCTTTCCGCGGCCATCGCCGCAGGGCTTGGAGAGATGGTCTGTGCCCTGGCATCCAAGAAGAACGACGATCCACAGCTCCACACGCTCATCCGATCGTTCTGCACCCTGCGCCAGGGGTTCACGGGACTCGCAGGCGAGGACGAGGCGGCGTTCCAGGCGGTGATGGTCGCCTATCGGGTGCCGGGCGAGGATCCGTCCCGGCCGGCGGGAATCCAAACCGCCCTGCGCACCGCGGCACAGGCCCCGCTACGGGTCGCGCAGGACGGCGTTCACCTCTTGTCGGATCTCCTGGCGACCGTGCCACTGGGGACCCGCCAGAGCGTCAGCGATGCCGGTGTGGCGGCGATCCTCGCGCGGGGAGCCGTCGAGGCGGCGGTGTTGAACGTGCGGGTCAACCTCGCCTATCTCAAGGATTCGAAATCGATTGCCATGCTGCGCCGGCAGAGCGAATCCCTCGAGCAGGAGGCCGCAGCGCTCGCGCAGCGGATCCTCTCCGAGGTGCGAGGGCGGCTCGAGCGATGACACGGCTCGCCGTCCTGTCGGACATCCACGGTAACCTCCCCGCGCTGGAGGCGGTTCTCAACGCTCTGGAGAAGCAGCAGGTCGATGAGATCGTGTGCTGCGGGGACTTGGTGGGCTACGGGCCGTGGCCGGCTGAGGTGGTCGGCCGCCTGCAGGCGATCAGCGCGCGCAGCGTGTGCGGGAATCACGACGCGGCCGCGGCGAGCCCCCTCGAAAGCGACTACCTGAACGCCACAGCGGCCGCAGCGATCGCCTGGACGAAGACGGTCCTCTCCCCGGACGACGTGTCGTATCTTGCCGCGCTTCCGCTGACCCGGGTGGAGCACGGGGTGACCATTGTGCACGGCAGCTTCCGTGGCCCACTGTGGGAGAACATGTACGATCCCTTCGTCGCTGGGGAGAGCTTCCCCCGGTTCGACGGCCGTCTGGGGCGGTTCGGCCACTCGCACATCCCGGGGGGGTTCGTGAGGCAGGGGGGCGTCGTGAGGCCGCTCAACCCTGCACCGGAGGTGCCACTGCGCGCGGGGGCGCGGTACCTGCTGAACCCCGGGAGCGTGGGGCAGGCCCGCGACGGGGATACCCGCGCGGCGTACGCGGTCCTCG
>CAZBWD010000133.1:0-5239 GCA_964495585.1 uncultured Thermotogae bacterium | reverse complement strand
GCTGTTTTTCAGCTCCACGAGCCACCCAGAGGAATACTCACACAGGCTGCTAGCCCTTGAGGTGGGGGATCTCCATATTCAGTGCCATCTCTGCGATGTTGAACGCGTAGTCGCGGATCCGCAGGAGGCTCTCCAGGAGCCCGCCGAGCGGCAGGGCCGGCCACTCGCTCTCGGCCTTGCGAGCGCGGCGTTCCCACTGTGCGGTCTGGCTGCGCTCGCGCAGCACACGGGACGCCTGGTCCTGATCCGCGTCGAGGAACCCTTGCACGCTCTGTGCTACGGTGTCGAGCGCCGCGGCGCAGAGCGCCTCGATCGGCTCACGGGCGTGGGGTGGCGGTGCATCGCTCAGGGAGGAAACCGTGCGGGAGACCTTCACTGCGTGATCGCCGATCCGTTCGAGGACCTTCGCCACGGAGTGATACTCATGAAACAGGATGCGGCTCATTTCGATCTCCTCCTCCAGCAGGAGGTCGCGCAAGAGCAGGCCGAGTTCACGGGACATGACGCGGGTCAGCCGGTCGGCCTCGGCGTCGCGCTCGACCACATCGTTTGCCAGGTCGATGTCCCGAGCCACGAACGCGTTGATCGCGTCGTGGAGCATCGCCTGGGTGATCGCATGGATTCGCTTGAGCGTCGCCTCGGCGGCGAAGTCCCGCATGCTCACCAGGCAATGCAGGACGATCCGGTCCTGAACCTCGTCCATGATCTCGAGCCCGACCAGGGATTGGGACACCTGACGGACCGCTCGCCGCTGCTCCGGGGAGATCCGCGCTCCGTTGACCTCGATGACATCGAACCCCGTGATGTAGCAGGAGATGATCGCCCGTTCGATCCAGGCGAGGTCCTTCTCCTCCAGGGAGAGGACGACGCGGTTTGCCCCAGCGAGAGTCCGGGGCACGATCAGAAGGCTCCCGGTCGCGTTCTCCATCAACGATACCTCCGATCCGCGCTCGATCCCTACGCGGGTCGCCCACGGCTTGGGGAGGGTGACGAAGAAGGTCCCGCCCCCGGTGACCTGCACCTTGCGTTGATCCATTATCCCTCCGAAGAGAGTATAGATCATGGTTCAACTATAGACAACGGGAGGCGCGCGTTTGCGCCTGCATGCGCGGGCTCTATAATAGGACGCTGACCGGATAACCCGATTCGAAGGAGCCCTCCATGATGCGAACCGACTACTGCGGCACCCTGCGTGGTGAGCACATCGGCCGGCGGGTGACGCTTTGCGGCTGGGTGAAGCGACGGCGCGACCTCGGGAAGATCACCTTTGTCGACCTGCGGGACAGTTCAGGGGTCGTTCAGCTCCTGTTTCCCGGGGATGACCCGCACCTGAGCGATGGGCACACCCTGAACCGGGAGGACGTCATCTCGGTCACCGGCACGGTCGGCCGGCGCAGCGAGGGGAACGTGAACCCGGAAATGGAGACCGGGGAGGTCGAGGTGCGCGTGGAGGAGGTCGAAATTCTCAACCGCTCGCTGACCCCACCGTTCCTCATCGAAGGGGACGGATCGGACACGACCGAGGACACGCGGTTGCGGTTCCGTTACGTCGACCTGCGCCGGGAGCGGATGCAGCGCAACCTCACGCTCCGGCATCGCGTCTTCCAGGGGATCCGCCGGACCTTCTCCGACCAGGGGTTCCTGGAGATTGAGACGCCGGTCCTCACGAAGTCGACCCCCGAAGGGGCGCGCGACTTCCTCGTCCCGAGCCGTTTCTCCCCGGGCGCGTTCTACGCGCTGCCCCAGTCTCCGCAGCTGTTCAAGCAGCTGTTCATGATCGGAGGGATCGACCGCTACTTCCAGCTCGTCAAGTGCTTCCGCGACGAGGACCTGCGGGCGGACCGCCAGCCGGAGTTCACCCAGCTCGACCTTGAGGTCTCCTTCCCGCGCGGCAAGGACGAGATCCTGGACCTCCTGGAGGGGGGGGTGCGCAGCGTGTTCGCGGAGGTCCTCGAGGCGCCGCTTGTGGCCCCGTTTCCCCGCATGAGCCATGCCGAGGCGCTGGCCCGCTACGGCTCGGACAAGCCCGATCTACGCCTCGGCATGGAGATCCACGACCTCTCGGACATCGTGCGGGACGGCGGATTCCGCGTCTTCACCGAGGCGATCGCCTCGGGCGGCCGCGTGGCCGGGTTCAACGCGCCCGGGTGCGCGGGCTACTCCCGTTCAGCCCTTGACCAGTTGGAGGGGATCGCGCGGCGGGCCGGTGCCCGCGGGCTGTCCTTCATCAAGCTCGTGGAAGGAATCTCCTCGCCGCTGTCGAAGTTCCTTGCCCAGGAGACCCTCGCCAGGATCGCACAGGCCGTCTCGGCGGAGGGGGGGGATCTCGTCATCCTCCTCGCGGGGGCGGGGATCGACAGGGCGCTCGGCGAGCTTCGCCTCGAGGTCGGCCGACGCGAGAGCCGGATGGAGGAGGGGTGGCGGTTCCTGTGGGTCACCGACTTCCCGTTGTTCGAGCTCGATGAGGAGGGGAACCTGACGAGCGGCCACCACCCGTTCACCTCCCCGCGACAGGACGATCTCGGCCGCTTGGAGGCCGCGCCGCTCCGGGTCCTCTCCAACGCCTACGACCTTGTACTGAACGGGGTCGAGCTCGGGAGCGGGAGCATTAGGATCCACTCGCGGGCCCTGCAGGAGCGGATCTTCCGACTTCTGAACATCTCGCCCGACGAAGCGCAGGCGCGGTTCGGGTTCTTCCTGCGGGCGCTCGAGTACGGAGCGCCGCCGCACGGCGGCTTCGCGCTCGGCCTGGATCGGCTGGTCATGATGATGGCGAACGAGGAGTCCCTGCGCGACGTCATCGCGTTCCCGAAGACGGCGACCGGGCTGTGTCCGCTGACGGGGGCGCCGATGCACGTCGATCCAAGCCAGCTCGAGATCCTGGGGCTTGCGCTTCGCCCGAACGACGGATGACCGCTTCGCGCCGGTTGGTCCTCCTGGTTGCGCTGGCCGGGGTGATCCTCCTGCTCGTCGTTTTGGCGAGCGGTGTGCACAACCTGAAACTCCTGCCGGGAAAACCGATTCCCAACCCGCTTGCCTCTGTCCAGCGGGCTCCCGCCGGCGAGCCGGTGACCGGACCACGGCAGGGACCCACCGCGGTGTGGTTCGTCATCCTGCGCGTCTGGCTCGTCCTCTCCTTCCTCGGGGTGGTGATCATGGCGATCGTCTCGGAGCGCTTCCGGCGGCGGCTCCTGGTCCTCGCTATCCTCGCTGCGGCGCTCGTGTTCATCTTCTCTCGGATGCCGCTGCCACAGATCGGACTGCCCGCGCAGTCACAGCCCCAGGCGCCGACCTCGCCAGCGCCTGGGACGGCCGGGCCGGAGCGGCCGGAGATCCCGGAGGTGCACGCGCCGAACTGGGGGGCCATCCTGGTCGGGCTCGCTGCAGCCGTCCTGTCAAGCGGCCTCGTCCTCCTCTTCTTCCTGAAGGTCTACCCGCGGCTGCGTAGGGCACGCGGGCGGGGGGAGGGGGTGCTTGACGAGCTCGGACAGCGGGCGAATGAGGCGGCACGCCGGATCCGTGCTGGTGAGGACCCTCGCGAGGCGATCCTGCGTTGCTACAAGGAGATGAGTGAGATCCTGAGCCGTCGAAGGCGAGTCGTGAACTATGCGCACCTCACGCCGCGGGAGTTCACCGCCCGGCTGCGGGAGGCCGGGATGACGGACGAGCACGTGGATCGACTCACCGCGATCTTCGAGGAGGTGCGCTACGGTGGGCGCAGCGGCGAGCCGTTCGCCCGCGAGGCGGTGGTCTGCCTCGAGGCGGTCCGGCACGCCTATGCGGGGGGAGGCGCCGCATGACCCGGCAGCAGGGGGGCCTTCTCCTGGTCGGTCTTGCCCTGACCGTTGGACTGTCGCTGCTGTTCGTCTTTCCGTTGCGGGAGGTCTTTCGGACGGCGCTCCTCGAGCCGCTGATCGAGGGCTGGCATCTGGCCCGCTGGTACATCCTGCGTCTGCCGCAGGTCGTCCTGTGGACGGGGTTCGTCCTCGCGGCCGTGGCCTTCCTTGTGTGGGCGCTGCTCAGGGGGGTCGGCGAGCCGCCGAGCCCGAACCTGCCGGAACCGACGTCTCCGCGGCTACCGACGGAGTTTGAGCGGCTGTCCTCGCTCATCGCGCGTTCACGGCGGGGCCCGTTCTCGCGGCGCCGGCTTGCCGGAGAGCTGGTCGGGCTGTGTGTGCGGCTCATCGCCGGGCGCGATGGGCTCCCCCTGGCCGCGGCGCGGGCCCGGTTCGAGGGGTTTGCGTGGTGCGACGAGCCCGCGGTGGCGGCCTTCTTCGCCTACCGTCGCCACTACCGTGGCCTGGGGCGGCGCGCGGACTTCGAAGAGAAGCTGGCAAAGACCGTTTCATTCCTAGAGCGCTACCAGGAGGGGAGCTGATGGAACTGACGCAACTTGGACAGCGCGCCGGTGCGATCCTCACGGAGGTCTCACGGGCGGTCGTCGGGAAGGAAGAGGTCCTCAGACGGGTGTTGGTCGGGCTGCTCGCCGGCGGACACGTGTTGTTCGAGGACTACCCCGGGCTCGCGAAGACGCTCATCGCACGCAGCTTCGCCCAGGTCCTCGGTCTCGACTTCAAGCGGATCCAGTTCACCCCTGATCTCTTGCCCGCAGACATCACCGGCTCGCACATCTTCGACCGGGAGACCGAGCGGTTTACGCTCGTGGTCGGCCCAGTCTTCGCCCACATCATCCTCGCCGACGAGATCAACCGCGCCACGCCGAAGACGCAGTCGGCGCTGCTCGAGGCGATGCAGGAGGCGCAGGTCACGATCGACGGCACGACGCACGCCCTGCCGGCGCCGTTCATCGTCATCGCGACGCAGAACCCCATCGAGTACGAGGGGACGTTCCCCCTGCCCGAGGCGCAACTCGACCGGTTCATGATGCGCCTTTCGGTCGGGTACCCGGATCCGGCGGGTGAGATGGAGATCCTGCATCGGAGGCGCGAGCGTAAGGCTGACGAGATTGCCCTTTCCGCGATCAGCAATGCCCAGGAGGTCCTCGCCATGCGCGCGGTGGTCGAGGAGGTGTTTGTCGACGCGGACATCGAGGCTTACATCGTCGCGCTGGTCGCCAGGACGCGCACCGACAACAACGTGTACGTTGGAGCGAGCCCCCGCGGGTCGCTTGCCCTGCTGAAGCTCGCGCGGGCGAACGCGGCGCTTGCTGGGCGGGACTACGTGTTGCCCGACGACGTCAAGGCGTTCGCCGTGCTGGCGCTCGCCCACCGGCTCATCC
>CAZBWD010000132.1:0-5240 GCA_964495585.1 uncultured Thermotogae bacterium | reverse complement strand
CATGGGGGGACGCTCACCGCGGAGAACCGCGTTGGGGGCGGCGCGTCGTTCCGGCTGCGGTTGCCGCTGGGGGATGTGCCGCCGGGCCTCGGCCTGAGCCCGGATTCGGAGGAAGGCAGCGACCGATGAACGGGTCTCCGCCGTTGATCCTGATCGTGGAGGACGAGTTCCAGGTGCGGCGGTTCCTGCGTACGGCACTCGCCGCCCAGGGCTACCGCACCGTGGAGGCCGTGGATGTGAAGGGGGCGCTCGCTGCGATCACGACTCACCCCCCGGAGATCGTCCTTCTCGATCTCATGCTTCCCGACGGCGACGGGATTCACCTCACCCGTGAGATCCGGCAGTGGAGTCACGTCCCGATCATCGTCATCTCCGCACGGGGTCGCGAAGATGACAAGGTCAAGGCCCTGGACGCGGGGGCCGACGATTACCTGACCAAGCCGTTCGGAACCAACGAGCTTCTGGCGAGGATCCGGGTCGCACTCCGACATGCGGCGCTGGCCGGCTCGGACGAGGCGCAGATCGTGCTCGAGATCGGACCGCTGCGGATCGACCAGGCGTCGCGGGCGGTGACGGTCGGCGGTGAGGAAGTCCACCTGACACCGATCGAGTACCGGCTTCTCGCGCTGCTCGCACAGAACGCGGGGAAGGTGCTCACCCACCGGCAGATCCTCAGGGAGGTCTGGGGTGCCCCGTACACGAGCGAGCGGCACTACCTGCGCGTGTTCATGATGCAGCTACGCCGCAAGCTCGAACGGGATCCGGCACGGCCCCGCCTGCTCGTGACCGAGCCCGGGGTGGGCTACCGGCTGAAGGACTCGTAGCCTGCGCCCCGGCGCCCTCCGGTTCCGACTGTGCGACATGAGATCAGAGGTCCTCTTCGATTTTCCCGCTTCGCGCCCTCCAGCTGTCCAGGTCTTGACGTTTTCTTGACACAATCCGGGTTGCTCCTTACGGCCCCCTGACCTGCCCAGCGTTAGCATCGAGGTCAGCGAGCGGTTGCCCGGGCACAAGCGCGCAACGGATTCGCGCCTGCCCGACCGGGCCGTGAGGCAAGAGAGTCCGGCCTTCCGATATATCGCAGTGGCTCCTGTCGGGACCTTGAGGATCCCCGACGGAGGGGGGCCACGCGGGGTTGCCCTGGGACTTGTGCGACCGTCGCCGCGGTCGATCGTTTCGATCGCCGCTTCAAGGAGGTTGCGGTGAAGAAAAGGAGATATGTGGTCGGTGCTGGAACGGTCGGACGGACGCTGGTTCGGGAGGCGGCCCCCCGCGGCGGTCAGTGGGCGGTGCTTGAGGCTGATCCGAGGGAGGCCGAGTCGCTGGCTCTGCTCCCCAACGTTCAGGCCTTTCACATGAGCGAGCTCTCTCTTGACTTGATGGGATCGGTCGGCGTGGAACGGGCATCGATCCTGATCGCCGCTGCCGATGACGACGAGCAGAACATGCGGATCGTCACGTACGCTCAGGAGTTGGGTGTGGACACGATCATTGCGCTCGGGCGCGAGCCGGATCACGCGAAGATCCTGCGTCGGCTCGGGGCGCGGGTCGTCGTCATCGAGGGGGAAACCGTGTCCAGGCGCCTGCACGCCTTCGCTGAGTTCCCCGCTCTCGACGATGCGGTGGAGCTCGAGCACGGCCCGATCCTCGGCGTCACCCGGGTGGAGGAAGGCTCCCCGCTCGTCGGGCGGCTGGCCGAGGATCTCATCGATCCGGGCTTGCGGCACGGGGCGCCCCGCGTCGTGGACGTATGCCGTGACGGTCAGCACTTGGATCCTGCCAAGGCAGGACCGTTGCGCGCGAAAGACTTGGTGACCCTTCTCTTCCTCGATCTGCAGGCCGTTGGTACGAGCCTCACCGCCCTTTTGAGGTAGGGATGCGCTGGTCGGACTGGCGGATCATCCTACACGGCCTTGGGTTGGCCTCGGTCCTTGTCGGGATCGTCACTGCGGCGAGCCTCTTGGTCGTGCTGATGGTGGATGAGCCGCCGATGCTCACCCCATTTGCGGTGAGTGCGAGCTTCTGCATCGTCTTGGGAATCGCGCTCTACGTCCCGCTGCGCGGGGGACCTGAAGCCCGCATTTCGCACGGCTTGATCATCGCCGCGCTGGGGTGGCTGCTCGCCGCCGCGCTCGGCGCGCTGCCGTTCTTCCTCGCTGCGTGGCTGGTCCCCGGCGATGCGTTGAGGGTGTTTCGCAACTTCGGCAGCGCCTTCTTCGAATCGATGTCCGGGTTCACGACCACCGGGCTGTCGCTTGTGACCCGGCCGGAGCTTCTCCCCCGATCCCTGGTGTGGTGGCGCTCGTTCACGCAGTGGATCGGTGGCATAGGAATCATCGTCCTCGTCCTTGGCCTGACCACGTCGCCCTCTCGCCCGGGAAGGGGGATGTTCTTTGCTGAACGGGATGAGAAGATTCAGCCGTCGATCCGGTCGACCATCCAGGCCATGTGGTGGATCTACGTGATGTTCACCGGCTTGGGCACCATCCTCCTTTGGTCCCTCGGCATGGGGATCTGGGACGCCGCCAATCACGCCATGACCGCCCTGTCGACCGGCGGGTTCTCCACGCGGGCGAGCAGCATCGGGGCGTTCGGATCCGTCGGACCGCGCCTCGGCATCATCCTCCTCGAGATCATCGGGGCGATGAGCTTCTCCACGCACTACGACCTCCTCCAGGGCAGGACGCGGTGGCGGGAGACCGGGTATCAGGCGCGTTGGCTGGTGGTCCTGTGCGGGGCTTTCTCGCTTTTGCTCTTTGTCGAGTTTTTGGTCTCGCACCCCTCTACGGGAGACGCGCCGGCCGTCTTTCAGGCGATCTCCGCGGCGACGACCACCGGGTTTCAGACCGTGTCCGTGTCGAGCTGGTCCCAAACCGCCAAGCTCATCTTGATCGCTGCGATGTTCGTTGGGGGTGCGACCGGCTCGACGGCGGGCGGGATCAAGGTCATCCGTGCCATCTACCTCGTCCGGGGCATCGGGTGGTGGCTGCGCCGGGTGATCAGCTCGCCGAGGACACTGTTGCGTTTCCGTGTGGGACGGGAGATCCTCCCTGAGGAGGAAGCGAGCCGGCGGGTTCAGGGGGCCGCGGTGATCGCGGTGAGCTGGATCGTCTGCATTCTCGCGAGCACGGTTGTTCTCCTTCACGTCGTGCCTTCGAACTTCACCCTGGCCGACGTGCTGTTCGAGGTGACCTCGGCGCAGAGCACCGTCGGCCTTTCGGTGGGGATCACGGGCCCTGGGATGTCGGAGCTGGCGAAGTACGTCCTGTGCGCCAACATGTGGATCGGCCGGCTGGAGGTCCTTCCGGCGATCATGCTCATCCGATCCCTGGTACGGGGCTTGGGCTGAGCCTGCGTGGGGCGCGTTCCGCGATTATAGACGTCCTATGCGTGTCACTCAGGGGCAGTGCTCACCGGCCGATTCTGGGCTTTCCACCTGGCCTACCACGCTGCAGGGGGGAGGCACCGACCGGGCGGGATTATGACGGGTCGAACCGGTGATGCTGCACAATCCGATTTTCCCCTCGCACTCCTTGCCTGGTGACTGTCTCGCCCCTCCGTGCTGCCTGCAGTGGAGGGCGTGTGTACTCGTGCCATTGCAGGCGCCGGGGCGGGCAATCGAGACCCTCGGTGCCTCCTATCTGACCGGTCGCAACAAGGTCACAGCCTTGACAGTTTCTTCAGTGAGAGAGTATGATATCGCCCGTAGAGGCTGTCCGAGCGCGGGACAGGGAGGGTGCGCAAGATCGGGGCGGAACTGAGAAGACTCTTATTGCGCGCTCCATCCATAGCGTTCCTGGTGATTCCCCCCTTTGTCAATCCCGCGAGGCAGCATGTGAGGCGATCGCCGTGAAGCTCGCGGTGGGCAGGATCTCATGCGGCAAGGGACCGGCAAGTCCCGCAGTAGGGGAATGGGATGCTCCCGACCCGGTGGGAGGCGTGTTCGGTTCTTCCTCGAAGCACAAGGCCTGCAAGCATCTCTTCGGAATCCTCTCTCTTTCTCGACGAGACACGCGTGACGGCTTGGGCGCCGAATTCGCGACGCCCGGGCGCTCTCGAAGTACCTCTTCACGGGCCAACCGCTCGTCTGTTCCTGTGGCGGACGACACCGCCCTCAGGCCGGTCGGGTCGTAGGCTCGGCCGCCGCCTTGCGGCAAGGGAGGGACGCTGATGCCGCTCACCCATACGCTTCAAGAGGTAATAAGTGATCATCTCAATCGAGAGCCGAGGGCTTTGGTCCTGGTCTCTTGCCACGCCGTGAAATCCGGGGGATCGTGGCGCGCACCGGAAAGGGGAAAGTGCCCGTCTTGGCACCGGCAGCTGGAATGAGAAAGAGAGACCTGCAGGGCCGATGACGATCGGTCGTGGGGTGATTGAGGAGGGGATCGCAATCGAAATCCGTGACGGGTCCGGGTTTGAAGAAGAGCGTTTCTGAGAAGCCCATGAGGAGGCGGCATATGAAACGGGTAAGGATTAGAAAACTCATCTTGTGGGGCATGGTCGTGGCTGTGGTGGCTTCTTTGCTGAGTGTGGCAGGATGCACGTCAAAGTCGTCTTCGACCGCGTCTTCGCCGAGCATCGTGATCGCAGCCCCCCAGGGTGGGACCACGGTGCCTGCCGGCGATATCACGGTCTCGGTTCAGGTCTCTCATCTGTCTTTGGTGGACAAGGTGGGGAAGGCCAACGTCAAGGGTGAAGGGCACGTCATATACGCCATGGATGTCGAGCCCTCGACGACGGCAGGGAAATCAGCCGTTCCGGCCACGGGCAGGTGGTCAGCGTCCGCAGCGACATCCTACACGTTTGCCAATGTGTCCGCCGGCGCGCACCGCTTCTATGTCGAGCTGGTGAACAACAACAACACGCCGCTCAACCCGCTGGTGAGCGCCAACGTCTCCGTGACAGTTGCCGCGCCGCCCGCACCTGCACCGGCAACCCCGCTTCCCCCGGCAGAGACGCCGGGACCAGCGCCGGCTCAGACGACATCCGCCGAGGCTACGGGGGTGTAGGGGGAGGCAGGCGTCGATCGGCCGGAGCCCTCAAAGACGTCGAGGGTTTGCGGTCGTCCTGGCATAGGAAGTGCGGGAGCGGTCGGAAGATCTGGGCCAAGCTTCCTGGATTGCCTGACCGCTCCCTGGCACTGCTGTGGCATCGGGATTGACCGGCGTTCGGAACCGTGAAGCGCGGTACGGCCGCCCGTGCCGGAAGGCGTGAAACTGCGATACCGATCAGGCCAGCTT
>CAZBWD010000131.1:0-5244 GCA_964495585.1 uncultured Thermotogae bacterium | reverse complement strand
AGATCCTCCCGCCGATCGCGCTCACCATGCGGCCGCAGGCGGCGTTCGTTCCCGCGGAGCTGCCGGAAGGGTTGCTGGGGGTGGCAGAGGAGGCGCTGCGTGCGGCGGGCGCGATCCTCGCCTACGTCGAGGAGACGCAGAAAGAGCGCGCGGCACACATCCGGCCGCTGCGCGGCTACCACCTCTCCGAGCAGATGGACCTCGACCCGTTCACCGTGCGCAGCCTCGAGCTCGTCAAGCCGCTGCGCGACGGGCAGGAGCGCGGGACGCTCCTTCACGTCCTCGACAGGACGGTCACCGGGATGGGTCGGCGGCGGCTGCGGCGGGCGATCCTGTCCCCGTTGACCGACCAGGCCGCGATCGAGTGCCGCTTGGACGCGGTGGAGGCGCTGTCGCGCGACGAGCTCCTCGAGCAGGAGCTGCAGGAGCTGCTCAAGGAGGTGCACGACCTCGAGCGGCTGATCGGCAAGCTCGGGACCCGGCGGATGACACCGCCGGATCTCCTTTTGCTCCAACGCACGCTGGAACAGGTTCCCCTGCTGGCGGGGCGAGTCTCCGAGGTCAGGGAGAGTGCCGCGTTGCTTGCCGAGATCCACGGCGTCCTTTCGGACGAGGCACTCGCGCCGCTCTGGGGCTCCCTGCGCGGACTCCTCGTCGACCAACCCCCGGCCGACGCGCGGGACGGCGGGCTCATCCGCCGCGGGTTCGATTCAAGGCTCGACGGGCTGCGGGAGCAGGTGCGGGCGCTACGCTCCCAGGTGGCGGCGCTCGAAGGGCGCGAGCGCGAAGCGACGGGAATCCCGTCGCTGAAGGTCGGCTACAACCGGGTGTTTGGCTACTACCTCGAGGTGACGAAGCCGCACCTCGACAAGGTCCCCCCTGAGTACCGCCGCCGGCAGACCCTGGCGAACGCCGAACGGTTCGTGACGCAGGAGCTGCAAAGCTACGAGGAGCAGATCGCCGCGGTCGAGGAACGGACGAAGGCGCTCGAGCTTGAGCTGTTCGAGCGTGCCATCGAGCGGCTCTCCGCGGAGATCCCGTGCCTGCAGGGGGTCGCCGACGCCCTCTCTCGGCTCGATTTCCTCCTCTGCCTCGCCCGGGTAGCACGCGCCAACCGTTACGTGCGGCCCCGCTTTACGAGCCGCCACGAGATCGTGATCCACGCCGGACGCCACCCGGTCGTCGAGCAGGTGGAGGAGTTCGTCCCCAATGACCTGGTCCTGGAGGAGGGGACCGACCTCGTCATCCTCACCGGGCCGAACATGGCCGGGAAGTGCCTTGTGGAGGATACACTGGTGTTCACCAATCAAGGCGTGAAGCTTCTATCGGCACTTCGGCCTTCGGCCAGCGGTGCGGATACGTTCACCGAGTTGAAGATCACGGTCCGCGGACAGGAGGGAATGACCCGTACGTCGCATTTCTACGATGGAGGTTTCTCCCCTGTCTTGCGGATACGGACTCAGCTTGGTTTCGAATTGACAGGTACCCCTGCCCACCGGTTGTGGGTACGCAACGACGATGGTACCGAGGGTTGGAAGGCCCTTTCCGAGATCTCTCCGGGAGATGCTGTCGCACTGGAGCAGAAGATTGACTTGTGGGGGAACAGTCTGCGCGTGCCGAGTTCAGTGCCTGAGCTTTCGCCGCGAGCAAAGCGGTATCGATTGCCCGATCGACTGACGAGAGATCTTGCGTATCTGCTTGGTCTGTTGGTCGGTGACGGCAACCTGACGGGAAGAAATGCCGTGCGCTTCAGCACGGGCGACCCCTTTCTTGGTAAGGAATTCAAGCGTATTGTCTTCGAGCAGTTCGGCTATCGAGCAGGCTTCACAACCAAAGAAGGCACCAAGGCACACGGCTGGTATGTCACCAGCCAGCAAATCCGGACGTATCTGTCGCAGCTTGGCTTAGAGTACGTCGACGCACAGAACAAGAGCGTGCCATGGAGTGTTTCACAAGCCCCGAAAGAGATCGTGGTCTCCTTCTTGCAGGGCCTCTTCGATACGGATGGATCGGCGGATAAGAGGTACGGTAATATCGAGCTCTCTACAGCTTCTGCCACGTTGTCCCATCAGGTTCAGGTCCTCTTGCTTAACCTGGGGATCGTCGGCACACGCCGGGTGAAGCAGACGTCTCGGCTGCCCGCCTTTCGAGTGAACATCCGTGGTGAAGCAGCTCTTGTTTTCTATGAGAAGGTCGGCTTCCGACTGGAGCGCAAACAAGCCCGGAGAAGATTGGCATCAGAGATTCGAAGGCCGAACATCGGCGGTATCCCTCATCTGGCTCCGGTGCTTAGCCGCATTCAGGAGCGAATCGTTTCTCTCTCCAACAAGCCGGTGGCGCTGAAACACGTAAAGCGGGTCAACTCGATTTTCTATACCTATGTGCCCAACGGCCGCAATCCGTCTTACAGCAAGCTCGAGGAACTCGCGCGTTACTGCCACAACAACGGAGTCGCTTGCGAAGAGATTGATACACTGCTGCGAAACCGATATTTCTACGATTCAGTCGAGTCCGTCGCGCCGGCAGGTATCCGACAGGTCTACGACTTGAGTGTGCCGGATGGCAACGCCTACGTTGCGGCCGGGTTCATCAGTCATAACTCCGTCTTCCTGCGGCAGGCTGCGCTTGTGTGCCTCTTGGCGCAGATCGGCTCGTTCGTCCCCGCGCGGGAGGCGACCGTTCCGATCGTTGATCGCGTGTTCGCGCGGGTCGGGGCGAGCGACATGCTCGTGGCCGGGGTGAGCACGTTCATGATGGAAATGCTTGAGGTGGCGGCCATCCTCGACCGCGCGACGCAGCGCAGCCTCGTCATCCTCGATGAAATGGGCCGAGGAACGAGCACCTTCGACGGGGTTTCCATCGCCTGGGCGGTCGCCCGCGAGCTCGCCACGCGGGTCCGCGCGAAGACCCTGTTCGCCACCCACTACCAGGAGCTGACCCGGCTCGCCGAGGAGATCCCCTCGGTCACCAACCGCCACGTCGCGGTGAAGGAGGTCGGGCGCGAGGTCGTCTTCCTGCACCGCGTTGAGCCGGGCACCGCCCAGGGAAGCTATGGGGTGCACGTCGCCCGGCTGGCCGGCCTGCCCGATCGCGTTACCCAGGCCGCCGACCGGATTCTGGAGGAGCTGCGAGCCGAGGCTCCGCTGTCGCGCCTCGGGGGGACGCAGGCCCGCGCCGAGCCGGTGCCGCTGTTCGGAACGCAGGATCATCCCGTGCTGAAGCGCCTCCGCAAGCTCGATGTCAACCGGTTGACCCCCCTGGAGGCGCTCGAGATCCTGGCGCGGCTGCAAGAGGAGCTGTGAACCGCGGGATGTGCGGGTGGACGCTGCTCGTCGCTGGCTACTACGGGTACGGGAACCTCGGCGACGAGGCGATCCGCGCCGCGCTGCAGGCGGCGCTCGCCCGTCGGCCGGAGCTGCGGGCTCTGTGGCTCGTCGCCCGACCGCAAGGCAGGGACGAGGTGCGGCGGAGGTCGCCGATTCGTGTCTTCTCCACGCTTGCGCGCTCGCGCGCGCTTCTGCTCGGCGGGGGCGGCCTGCTGCAGAACGCAACGAGCGTCCGCTCGCTCGCCTACTACCTCGGACTCGTTCTCGCCGCGCGGTTCCTGCGTCGGCCGGTCTTCCTGTTGGGGCAGGGGATCGGCCCGATCGCCGGGCGGGCCGCGCGTCGTCTGACCCGGTTCGCTCTCTCGCGGGCGGCGTTTCTTGGCTGCCGGGACGAGCGGAGCCTCGCCCTCCTGCGGGAGCTGGGGCTTGCGGGGTCGCTCGGTGGGGACCTCTTCTTCCTCGATCCGCCGGCGGGGACGCCTCCGCCTCGAGAGTCGGGCGCGCCGCGGATCCTTTTCTGCCTCAAGGGAACGCGGGCGACCGGAGCGACAGTCGACCGGTTCGTCGCGCTCCTTCGGGCGGTGCGCACGGTGCGACCCGATGTCTCGCTCGGCCTCCTCCCGTTCTTCCCCGCGGAGGACCTCCCGCTCGCGCGGGCGATCGCCGGTCGACTTGGGCCTCGCTGCGCCGTCGTGCAGGCGGGGTCGGTCGTGGAGGCGCTCACCGCGATTGCAGGCGCCGATCTCGTCGTCTCATCGAGGCTCCACCCGCTCGAGTTCGCGCTGGCTGTCAGGACGCCGGTTCACGCGATCCCCGTGGATCCGAAGATTTCGGGATTCCTCGAGGAACTCCGTGCGCTCGGTGGCCCGGCGCTTCCCTGCGAGCCGTTCCCTTCTGCCGAGTCGATCCTTCGGGTCCTCGATGCGCCGCCGGACCGGGAGGCGCTGCGCGCGGCCACCGCCCGGATGCACGAGCGGACGACAGAGGCGCTCACCTCGTTCTTCCGGAGCCTTGATCAGGTCCTCGGAGGCAAGAATGGCTGAGGCGCGGGCCGTGGGACACCTCCCGGTGCTGCGGGAGGAGCTCGTGCGGTTCCTCGCGCCGCAGGCCGGCGGGGTATACGTCGACGGGACGGTCGGCCTCGGCGGGCACGCCGAGGCGATCCTTGCGGTGCCGGGAACGATTGTGATCGGGATCGATCTCGACCCCGAGGCGCTCGCGATCGCGGGGAAGCGGCTGTCGCGGTTCGGCGATCGGGCGTGGCTCGTGCACGGGAACTACCGTGACATCGCCGAGCACCTCCGCACGCTTCGGATCGGCGTGATCGATGGGTTCTTGCTCGACCTCGGGCTCTCCTCGCTTCAGCTTGACCTGGCCTCGCGGGGGTTCGGCTTCCGCGAGGATGGACCGCTCGACATGCGGATGGACCCGACCGCGGCGCTCACCGCGGCGGAGGTCGTGAACACGGCCCCGGAGGCGGAACTCGCGGCGATCCTCTCCCGCTACGGTGAGGAGCGGTTCGCCGCGCGGATCGCGAGGGCGGTCGTGGCGGCCCGCGCCAAGCGGCCCATCACGGCGACCGGACAGCTTGCGGCGCTCGTGCGGGCCGCAATCCCCAAGAAGTTCCATCCCCGCCGGATCGATGCGGCAACCCGCACCTTCCAGGCGCTGCGGATCGCGGTGAACCAGGAGCTCGAGAACCTGAAGGAGGGGCTCGAGGCCGGGTTTCGGGTGCTCGCCCCCGGCGGGGTTCTTGCGGCGATCAGCTTCCACTCCCTGGAGGACCGGATCGTCAAGGAGTTCTTCAGAAGGAAGGCGCTTTCCTGTGTCTGCCCGCCGGACCTCCCGGTCTGCGTGTGCGACAAGCGGGTCGAGGTCGAGGTCCTCACCAAGCGGCCGATTGTCCCCCAGCCCGAGG
>CAZBWD010000130.1:0-5267 GCA_964495585.1 uncultured Thermotogae bacterium | reverse complement strand
CCGGGTAGTCTGGCCCGCGCCCCGCGGGCGACGAGCCGGGCGGCCTCATCGAGGACGCCCGCCTTCACGGTGTGGTCCTTGGCCTTGATGCGCTGGACCGCGTTCATCACCCGCTCCTGCGCGGGCTCATCCGGTGTGATGACTGTGATGCCGCGCTCGCCGAGGGCTTTCTGGTAGAGGCCGGCGTGCACCGTCCCCGTGGTCGCGAGCAGCCCCACCGCCGCGGGCGACGGTCGCAGGGCCGCAATCCGATCGGCGGCCTCGCCGATCATGTCGAGGATCGGGATCCCGACCGCCTTGCGCAGTGCGGAAAGCCAGAAATGGGCCGTATTGCAGGGGATGAGGAGGCATCCTGCGCCGGCCCCTTCCAGCCGCCGCGCCCCCGCGATCAGGCGCGGCAGCGGGTCCTCCCCGGTGCCGAGGATCGCCGCACTGCGGTTCGGGATCTTCGGATCGTTGTCGATGAGGAGGTGCAGGTGGTCCTGGTCGCTTTCCGCGGGGGTGGCGGCGACGATCCGTCGAAAGAGCTCGATCGTCGCCTCGGGTCCCATTCCTCCCAGGATGCCCAGGATCGGTTCTGCCATCGGGTCACTCCGCCTGCGCTGCGGCGCGCTCCTTGAGGTACGCGTCGATCGCTGCAGCGGCTCGCTTGCCGGCGCCCATCGCCTCGATGACGGTCGCCGCGCCGGTGACGATGTCCCCGCCGGCGAAGACGCCTGGTTTGCTCGTCTGGCCGGTGATCGGATCGGCGACGATGTTCCCGCGTCGGTCGAGCTCGAGGTCCTCGGTCGTCCGCGGGACGAGCGGGTGCGGTCCGTTCCCGATCGCGATGATCACGGTCTGCGCGTCCAGGGTGAACTCCGAATCCGGGAGGGGAACCGGCCGGCGTCGCCCCGACGCGTCGGGCTCGCCGAGCTCCATGCGGATGCATTCCACGCCTGCCACGGCACCGTCCACCCCGACGAACCGCGTCGGGTTCGCGAGGAGCTTGAACACGATCCCTTCCTCTTTGGCGTGCTCGACCTCCTCGGCCCGGGCCGGCAGCTCCGCTTCGCTGCGACGATACACGATGATCGACTCCTCCGCCCCGAGCCGCAGCGCGGTGCGGGCGGAGTCCATCGCCACGTTCCCCCCGCCGACGGTGACGACGCGCCGGCCGACGCGGATCGGCGTGTCGTACTCCGGAAAGCGGTAGGCCCGCATGAGGTTCGTGCGGGTGAGGAACTCGTTGGCGGAGTAGACGCCGTTCAGGTTCTCCCCGGGGATCCCGAGGAACCGCGGCAGCCCCGCGCCGGTGCCGACGAACACCGCATCGAACCCGTCCTTGAGCAGGTCGTCGACCGTGTAGATTTGACCGACCACCTTGTTCACCTCGATCCTCACGCCCATCGCCTCGAGGCCGGCGATCTCCCGACGCACGATCGCCTTGGGGAGACGGAACTCGGGGATCCCGTACATCAGGACGCCGCCGGCGACGTGGAGGAGCTCGAAGATCGTCACATCGTGGCCGAGCTTCCGCAGGTTCGCGGCGGCGGTCAGCCCGGCCGGCCCCCCGCCGACGACCGCCACGCGGCGACCGGTGCGGGGTTGGGTCTCCGGGTGGTGGACCTCGCGGTCGGCTTCCCAGTCGGCGCAGAACCGCTCGAGCTTGCCGATCGCCACCGGTTCGAACCGGCGACCGAGGGTGCACACCCCCTGACATTGGGTCTCCTGGGGGCAGACGCGGCCGCAGACCGCCGGGAGGTTGTTCGTCCGCTTGAGCGTGGCGATCGCCGCGGCGAAGTCGCGCTCCTTCACCTGGGCGATGAACCTCGGGATGTCGATCTGCACGGGACAGCCGGCGATGCACGGCGCGTTCTTGCACTGCAGGCAGCGCTCCGCCTCGCGGACCGCCTCCTCTTCCGTGTACCCGAGCGGGACCTCGTCGAAGTTGTGGATGCGGACCTCGGGGGACTGCTGCCGCATCGGGGTCTGTTTCTCCTGAATCACGACCTGACCTCCTCCGTCTCCTGCTCGAGGTAGCGGTCGAGCGCGCAGCGCTCTTGCTCGTGGTAGAACCGCTGGCGCGCCATCAGAAGGTCGAAGTTGACCTTGTGGGCGTCGAACTCCGGGCCGTCGACGCAGGCGAACTGCGCCGCACCGTCGATCTCCACGCGACACCCGCCGCACATCCCGGTGCCGTCGATCATCACCGAGTTGAGGCTGACCACCGTCGGGACGCCGAACTTGCGGGTCACATTGGCGCAGACCTTCATCATGATCGCCGGCCCGATCGCCCACACGCGGTCGATCTTGCGGCCCGAAGCCAGGATCGCGCGCAGCGGGTCGGCGGTGAATCCCTTGCGGCCGGCCGAGCCGTCGTCGGTCATCAGGTGGAACTCGTCGCACACCGACCGCATGCGGTCGACGTAGAACAGGAGGTCCTTGTTGCGCGCGCCGATGATCCCGACGACCGTGTTGCCCGCCGCCTTGAGGGCGCGGGCGATCGGGTAGAGCGGGGCGATGCCCAGTCCCCCGCCGACGCCGATCACGGTGCCGTAATCCTCGATCTCTGAGGGGACACCCAGCGGTCCGGCGAAGTCGAGGATGCTCGATCCGGCCTCGAACCGGTCTCCCATCTCGCGGGTGCTCTTCCCCACCTCCTGCACCACGATCCTCACCCCGCCCGTCTTCGGGTCGGTGTCGACGATCGTGAGGGGGATCCGCTCCCCCTTCTCGTGCAGGCGGAGCACGATGAACTGCCCGGGCTTGGCAGCGCGGGCGACCTCCGGGGCCTCGATCACGTACTCGCGGATCTGGGGCCCGAGGGTCCTCTTCTCGAGTATCTTGTACACGCTCTTCTGCCTCCTGCAGTAGGTTGCCGGCTTGCGCCGGCCGTCGAGATTATCCCATTGTGAAGAGCGGATCTCAACCTTTGACGTGCCTGGATCGCGGTTCCCGAGCCCTCCGGGGCGAGTCCGGAACCGTCGTAGCTTCTTTGATCTCGTGACGGGGACCGACTAGAATTTCTGCGATCGCAAAGGGGGAAACCGATGCGGCTTCACAAACTACGCAGGACATACCTTGACTATTTCGTTCGACACGGGCACAGGAAGGTGGAAAGCTCATCGCTCGTGCCGAAAGATCCCACCCTTCTCTTCACCTCGGCGGGAATGGTCCAGTTCAAGGACATCTTCTGGGGGCGGATCGAGCCGCCGTACCCCACGGCGACCACCTGCCAGAAGTGCTTCCGCACGACCGACATCGAGAACGTGGGAAGGACCGCGTTTCACCACACCTTCTTCGAGATGCTGGGCAACTTCTCGTTCGGCGACTACTTCAAGGAAGGGGCGATCGACCTGGCATGGGCCTTCCTGACAGACGAGCTGCGAATCCCCGCGCAGCGGCTGTGGGTCTCGGTGCACGAGGAAGATGAGGAGGCCTACGCGATCTGGCGCGACCGGATCGGGATCCCCCCAGAACGGATCAGCCGCCTCGGCAAGGCCCACAATTGGTGGGGTCCGGTCGGGGATGCCGGGCCGTGCGGCCCCGACTCGGAGATCTTCTACGATAACGGGGTAGAGCACGCGTGCGGGCCGGACTGCCAGGGGGTCGCCTGCGATTGCGACCGGTTCTCCGAGATCTGGAACCTCGTGTTCATGCAGTACGACGCCCGTGAGGACGGCAGCCTCACCTCCCTCGCCCGGCGGAACATCGACACCGGGATGGGCCTCGAACGGACCAGTGCTGTCCTGCAGGGGGTGTTGAGCGACTTCGAGATCGACGCCTTCCGGCCGGTCGTCGAGGCGATCGAGGCGGTGTGTGCGGAGCCCGCGTCGCGTGACGCGCTTGTTCATCGCAACATCATCGCCGACCACATCCGCGGGATCGCTTTCCTCATCGCCGATGGCGTCATGCCGTCGAACGAGAAGCAGGGCTACGTCCTACGGCGGATCCTGTACCGGGCGCTCCTGGCCGGAGAGCGACTGGGGTTCAAGCGAGGAACGCTCGCGACGCTTGTCGATCCGGTGCTCGCCTCATTCGGCGGCGTCTACCCGGAGATCGTCGCCGCGCAAGAGCTGGCCCGGCGCGTCATTGACCAAGAGGAGAAAGGGTTTGTGCGGGTGTTGCGCGATGGAAGGCGCCGGCTGGAGCCGATTCTCAAGCAACTGCAGGAGGCCGGCGAGAAGGTGGTCCCCGGAAATGTGATCTTTGAGATGAAGGATACTTATGGGTATCCAGTGGAGATGACCGGATCCACTGCTTCGGAGTACGGGCTGGAACTCGACCACGTTGGCTTTGAGGTGGAGATGGAGCGGCAGCGCGAGCGGTCGCGGGCAGTGCTAAACAACGTGCCGCTGCAGGATGCGATAGTCATCAAGGTTCCAGGCACCAAGTTCCTCGGATACGACGTACTGGAAGCGGGTGCCAGCCTCCAGCGAGACGTGGGAGATCCCAAGACGCCGTGCTTTGTCTTCGATCAGTCTCCTTTCTACGCAGAGTCAGGGGGGCAGATCGGAGACAGAGGCAGTATCGAGAATCTGACCCGGAGGGGTACGGCTGAGGTTCTTGATGTAAGGAAGAACCCGAGTGGAGTGTTCCTGCACTCGGTCCGAGTCCTCCGCGGCGAGTTCAAGGAGGGGGATTCCTGCCACCTTGTCGTCGACGCGGACCGGCGGCGGCGGATCGCGGCGAACCACACCGCCACGCACCTTCTGCACGCGGCGTTGCGCCAGGTGCTCGGCGAGCACGTGATGCAGGCCGGCTCGTTCGTCTCCGACGAGGAGCTGCGGTTCGACTTCGCACACTTCTCGCGGATGAGCGAGGACGAGATCGCCCGCGTGGAGGACCTCGTCAACGCGACGGTCCGCCGCGATCTGCCGGTGACGACGCGCGAGCTCCCGCTCGACGAGGCGAAGGCAAGCGGCGCGATCGCTCACTTCGAGGAGGAGTACCGGGGCAAGGACCTCGTGCGGGTGGTGTCGATCGACGAGTTCAGCCGTGAGCTGTGTGGCGGGACGCACGTCGGTCGCACCAGCGAGATCGGCCTTTTCGTGATCCGCTCCGAGGAGAGCATCGCCTCGGGCACGCGGCGGATCCGTGCCGTGACCGGTCAGGGGGTGCTCGAGGTGTTTCGGGAACAGGGGCGGTTGCTCGACCGGTTGCGGGAGGAACTCGGCGAGGATCCCCTGGTCGGGTTGGAGCGGCTACGAAGCGAGCTGGCGCAGCTTGAGGAACGCCTTGATACGGTCGGGCAGGCCGCGTTGTGCGACGAGTTCGATGTGCTT
>CAZBWD010000129.1:0-5313 GCA_964495585.1 uncultured Thermotogae bacterium | reverse complement strand
AAACCTGACAGCATCGCCCTTTCCGCTGTTGTCACCTCGGGAAGTTCAGGTTAGGCATCATGGCGTAGCTGTACGCGCCGGAGAACGGGAAGATGCGGACGACGATGCCGAACGCCCAGGCGAGCAGAATCCCGAGCCACATGTAGGGGGTCGCCGTGAGGATGTAACCCAGGGGCAGGATCGTGTTGTCGAGCCGTTTGGAGCGCGCGGCGAACGCACCAAACTTGTTGCCGGCGAACCAGCTCAGGAGGATCGCCGGAAGGAGCAGGAAAAGGTCGTAGGGTACGGCACGCACGATGATCCTGATCACCGGCTGCGGGAACAGCCACAGGCTGGTGCCAAAGTCGCCGTGGAAGAGAGCGTTCCAGAAGTTGAGGTACTGCTTCCAGATGGGGACGTCGAGGCCGAACGCCCGCATGTACAGCGAATAGATGACCTTCGCCGACTCGGCCTTGAGGCCGGCCCTGGCGACGAGGATCTGTACGGGATTGCCGGGCATGAAGCGAGGGATCATCCAATCGACGGTCACCGCGAGGAAGAACGTCACGAGGTAAATGGCAAGCTTCCTGCCGAAGTACCGTTTCACAAGGGCTCCTTATTGCCCAAGCAACGTACAAGAAAGACCGCCCCTCCCGCAACTCAAGGAGGAGGGGCGGTCATCGAACAGAACGCTCGTCCTATTGCGCCGGTTTCAGGTCGACGAGCATCAGGATGCTTGTCATGTTCCAGTAGCCGTTCCACGTCACTGGGAAGTAGTGGTTCGCGCCTTCCGCGGAGGACGGCCAATTCGTCCAGTACTTGCTGCTCATCTGCGCCCACGCCCCGTTGTACCACAGCGGGATGATCGGCAGATCGGTGAGCTGGATGGTCTGGAGCTTCGAGCAGATGGCTTGCATGCCCGCCAGGTCGTTCACCGGGACCTTGTCGAGCTGCGTGACGAGGGCGAACGCCTGCGGGTTGTTGTACCGGCCGTAGTTGCCGCCCTGCGTGGTCGGGATGTCGGCGAGCTTGTCGTAGAAGATGAAGTGGTAGTACGACCACGGCGTGTTGCTGATCTGCGCCTGGTTGTCGATCGCCAGATCAAACGTGCCGTTCAGCCGCGCGTCCAGGTACCCGCCGAAGTCGGGGTAGCTCGCCTCGAGGTTGATCCCGACGGCCTGCGCGTCCTTTGCGATGATCTGAGCCGCCGCCATCCAGTCGGACCAGCCGTTCGGGACGATGATCTTGAGCGCGATCTTCGAGCCGTCCGGCGCTTCGACAAATCCGTCGCCGTTGACGTCCTTATATCCGGCATCGGCGAGGAACTTCTTCGCCTGCGCGGGGTCGTAGCTCAGCCCGAGCTTGGCGACGACGGCCTGATCGATGTACTTGTCCCAGATCGGGAGCAGGCCGGTCGGATTGGCCGCCTGGACCATGTTCCCGTAGTCCCGCGTCACGATATCATTCACGTCGATCGCGCAGGCAAGCGCCTTGCGGAACGCCAGGTCGTCAAGCGGCTTCTTCTGCAAGTTGATGTCCAACCAGGCCGTGTTCGCGGCGAGGTGGTAGGGCGGGCCCGGGAAGTAAGTGCGGAGTCCGTATCCGCCCTGGATCAGCGTCGAGATCCCCGGCAAGTAGTTGTTGTTCAAGTCCTCGGCCCCCTGGAGAACCAAGCCGAGCGAGTTCTCGTTGCTCGTGTTCACGAGGTCGACGATGTACTTCGGGGCGACGGTGTAGCTGAGCGCCTTGATCGCCCACCAGTTGTCGTTGCGCACCCACACCATCTTCGACTGGTCATAGCCGTAGTAGAGGTAGGCACCCGACCCGATCGGTTTGTCGTTGGCGCCGGTGGCAACCTCGACCGGCGTTCGGCTCGACCAGATGTGCTGCGGCACGATTGGGACGTTATACAGATAGTTTGCCCACTCCTGATACAGCGGCTCCTTGAAGGTAAAGTCTACGTAATTGCCGACCTGGGTGACGCTTTGCAGCCAGTCCCACAGCGAGCTGAAGTTGAGCGCCGCGGTCTTTCCCAAGTTGAAGGTGAACGCCACGTCAGCCGCGGTGAGCGGCGTGCCATCGCTCCAGGTGAGCCCCGGCCGCATCTTCACCTCGTACTGCGTCGAGCTTACCCACTTGCCGCTCTCCGCCAGCCAGGGGATGAACTGGTCGGTCAGCGGATCGTACAGGAACAGCGTCTCATAGCACAGGCCGAGCGTCCCCATCGCGTAGTTGCCCGTCATGAACGGGTTCCAGTTGGACACCGGCCCCCACTGCTTTCCGCCCGTGTAGAGCGTCTGATTCCGTTCGAAGGCCTGGCCTTGGACCAGCACGGTCGCCAGTCCCACCACCATCAGCGCTGCCAGCAGCGCGCACAGCATGAGTCTCGTCTTGCTCCGCCACATAGAACCCTCCTTCTGATCAACCCTTCTTTCCTTCTTGCACCACTTCGTCTTGACTCGGACCGATCACCTCCGTTGAGTCCTGTTAGCCGATCTAGAGAGAGGCCCATCGGACGGCGCCCGGCGCGAGCAGGGCGGACGATTTCTCACAAGTGCCTTCCAGTTCATTGGCGGGATCGATTTGCGTGGGCATGAAAAAACCCGTCGCGTGGACGGGCTCTCGCGCCGGGCCTTGGTCGCTGCGGATCGCGTAGCACGTGATGGGTTGCTGGGTTGGCCTTGACGTGTTCCTTGACGGTGTGGTGTGGGCTACCCATCTACCTTTCCAGGAGGGCACCCTGCAGGCTGACTCCATCGGACCTCCTCTGGAAGCGCTCCCAAATATAGTGGAAAACCGCGTAACTGTCACGGGGTTGCATGGCACGCGGCGTGACTGTCCTGTTTTCTCACCAGGAAGCTAAAGTTGTGAATACTTAGTCATTTTTGACGATCCATCAACGACATCTGCAGGCAGAGGCAATCACCCGGTGGAGGATGGCGCAACCGCCGATCCGCTCAGCGCTCTGGTAGCGCTCCCAGAAACGGGAATGGGTTCAACAACTCCGTGTGCTTTGGGGAAAGGGGCGGACGAGAAGGCAGCGGCCGCGAGGGAGCGCGCCACGAGTCAATGGAGGGGGAAGGGTACCCGGGTAGGAGTCGGACGATTGACCTGTTATCGGGTGTGGGATAGGTCGATCTGCCGGGCCGATACCGGTCGTCCGATTTGAAAGGCTGCACTGAGCGCTGGTATTGACAGGAGTCCCTGGGCATGGTACCCTTGGGAGCGCTCTCAGGGAGGTTGAATGGTTCCTACGCTCGAGGAAGTCGCCAGGGCAGCGGGTGTCTCACGCTCCACGGTCTCCCGCGTCATCAACAACCATCCCAGCGTCAACGATGCGACCCGGATCCGTGTGCAGCAGGCGATCAAACGGTGCGGCTACCGGCCGAACGCCGTGGCGAGGAGCCTGGCGACCAACCGGACGCGCATCCTCGGGATGATCATCCCCGAGACGGTCACGAAGCTGTTCACCGACGCCTACTTTCCCTTGATGCTGCGCGGAGCGACCGAAGCGTGCAATAGGCGAGGATATCAGCTGATCCTGTCGTTGTTCACGACGTCGGTCGATCCGCACGTCATGCACGACCGTGTGCTGCGAAGCGGCTATCTCGATGGGGTGATCGCTGCCAACGCGTCGCTCGACGACCGGCTGATCCCGGGCCTCCTCGAGGAGGGAATCCCGTTCATCACCATTGGGAGACACCCTGATGACCGTGTGCCGTACGTGGACGCCGATAACATCGGCGGAGCACGCACGGCGACTGAGCACCTCATTCGCCTGGGGCATCAGCGGATCGCGACGATCACCGGACCGCTTGACATGACGCCCGCGCAGGACCGGCTCGAGGGGTTCAGGGAGGTGATGACCGCGCACCACCTTCCGGTCGACGAGGAGGCGGTCGTGGAGGGCGACTTCACGGAGACCGGGGGACGCGCAGGGATGGTCCGCCTCCTGTCCGTCAAGCCGACAGCGGTGTTCGTGGCCAGCGATTCCATGGCGATCGGCGCGGTCAAGGCGGTCCGTGACACGGGCCTTCGGGTTCCCGAGGACATCAGCATCGTGGGCTTCGATGACATCCCGTCCGCCGTGACGATCGAACCCGAGCTGACCACCGTTCGCCAGCCGATCGAGCGGCTCGGCCAACTCGCCGTGGAGATCCTCATCGATCGTCTCGAACGGGGAGAAGGAGGCGCCGCGGTGATCGAGCGCGTCGTCCTCCCGACGGAACTCGTCGTGCGCCGATCCTGTGGCCTGCAGTGAATCCTGTGAGATCGTGGGAGTCAGCGGGGGTGATCCGGATGGGTGGGCCGCGACCGTGAGGTGCGGGCACTTTGACGATGCGAGGCGGGAGTATGTCATCCTCCGGCCGGACACCCCGGTCCCCTGGCTCAACTACCTGGGGACCTCGTCCCTGATCGGTCTCATCTCGAATACCGGCGGCGGCTATGTGTTCTACCGCGACGCTCGCCTGCGCCGGCTCACCCGCTACCGGTACAACGACGTCCCCCCGGGCGAGAACGGTCGCTACCTCTACCTTCGCGACGAGGCGGACGGCACGTATTGGTCGCCTCTCTGGCAACCGACGCAGGGGGAGCTGGAGGGCTACCGGTGCCGTCACGGCCTCGGCTACACGGTGATCGGTTCCTCCCGCCAGGGGATCGAGGTCGAGGCGGTCTACTTCGTCCCGCCCGGCGAGACGCTCGAGGCATGGTCGATTCGCGTCACGAATCACCGCGCGGACCCCGCGGCGCTCTCCGTGGTTGCTGCGGTCGAGTTCTGCCTGTGGGACGCGCTCGACGACGCGACGAACTTCCAGCGCAACCTGAACACCGCCGAGATCGAGGTGAACGGCGGGGTGATCTTCCACAGGACCGGCTTCCGGGAGCGGCGCGACCACTTCGCGTTCTTCGCTTCCTTGGAGCCGACCGTGGGATTCGACACACAGCGCGAGGCGTTCCTCGGCCCGTACCGGGGCTGGGACCGACCGATCGGCCTTGAGCGAGGCGTTCTGTCGAATTCTGTTGTGCGCGGGGGCTCTCCGATCGGCGCGCACCACGTCCGGCTCGCGCTCGAGCCCGGCGAGGCGTGTCGTCTTCCTTCTTGGCTACCACGAGAACCACAGGACCAAGTTCCGCGATGTAGAGCGGCAGGGGCTCTTGACGAAGGACACCGAGCTGATGATCGCCCGCTACCGCGACGTGGAGGAGATCGATCGGGCGCTGACGCAGCTGCGCGTGGACTGGGAGGCGATGCTCGGTCGGCTACAGGTCACAACGCCTGTGCCCGACGCCGACCGGATGATCAACACCTGGACCCCCTACCAATGCCTGGTC
>CAZBWD010000128.1:0-5369 GCA_964495585.1 uncultured Thermotogae bacterium | reverse complement strand
CCCACATCCTACTGAGAGCTGCGGGAAGAAGGCAATAAATCAACGGGCTGCTAAGCTAGCGGTTCCGGCCATTACGGACCGCAAAGGACTTCCACCTCCTGGTTACATGACATGCCTGGCGCACAGAAAGAAGCGGGCCCTGGGATCCAGGGCCCGCAATGATGTTCGTACTGAGTTTGGTTAGAACGTCGCCGTGAACCCGAAGTCAAGCGACTCCCACCCGAAGGCGTCGATTGCCGCTCCGAGATCGATCGTGAAGTTGCTCCCCAGTCCGAAGCTGACCTTGACCGTCGACTTCGCCCAGTCAAAGAGCGTTGTCATAGTGCCAGCCTTGTAGGCGTACTTCACCGAGACGTAGTCGCAAGTCTTCTTCGAAGACAGCGCCGAGAATGGACTGGTGCTGGGCGCCGAGCCATAGAGGTACACGGGTGTGCCAACAGCGGTCGTGCCTGCTACGTAGGTCACGTAACCATAGTAGTCGAGTACCTCGTAGTCACCGAAGTAGGTGTCGAGCGTCAGGGAGAATGCGCCGCCGCAGCACGCGTCCGAGGCGTACTTGAGCTGGAACTTCTCCCACAGCTTGAACCGATCCTCGGCAACACACTTCAGCTCGTACACGTGCTCGCCGAGGGTCCAGCACTGCCCCGCGGTATCGTTGCAGCAATCGACGCACACGGCGCAGACGTCGTACCCGGTGTAGGGGACGAGGAACCCGTACTTGTCGTGGCCGTAAATGTACGACCACGCGGTGTTCGTCGAGAAGAGCGCCGAGTAGGCGGTCAGCTCGGTGAAGCTGGAGAAGGTGAGCCCGTTCCAGGTGTAGGTCAGGCCCACGCCATGGATCGTGATATCACCGATCGTGTTTCCGGTGATCGTCGTCCCGCTGGCGAACCCGATCTCGATCGTGTAGCAGTCGGTCGTCATTCCGGTGAGCGTCAGGCAGCTCGCGAAGGTCTTGCTTGCGGTCGCGAACGTAATCGAGAAGTCAAGATTCAGCCAGCCGCCGATCACGACATTCTGGACCAGCGCCGTCAGGCTCTGGAATCCGCTGCAGGTGATGTCGAGTGCGAGGTCGATCGTGGCGCAGCCGAAGGCGAACCCCTCGACCGTGATGTACTCGCGGGTGAACGCGACATCGCACGTGCAGTCGTCGATCTCATACAGACCGCTCATCCCGATCGACGGGCAGTTCAGCAACCCATAGATCGAGTTGTACTCGGAGATCGTGTACTCGTAGAGGTTGAAGTAGGTCAGGCTGGTGATTGTCATTCCTGCAGCCTGGCCGGAGACCTTGAACCGCCACCCCGAGCCGTTGTATGCGCTGGCGCAGCTGACAGTGTCAGTCTGAGTGTAGTCACCAGTGCTAACAGGCGCCAGGAAGAGGTAATCCTCCTTTATAACATTGACGTTGCTCTGGTCGAGGAAGAACAGGCCCTCGAGCGTCACCCCGGCGATGGAGACCGAGCCGGTCGCCGTCCACGTGAGGAACGCGGGCGCGAAGGTCTTTGCGGTCCCCTTCCACGGAGTAGTCGTGCTGTTACAAATTGCATCGACCGTTGAACCAGTCTGCGCGCTCGGCAGGCTCGGACTCGAAAGAGCGGGATACGTCCAAACCGTCACGACCATCGGTGAGAAAGCCATCGTCGAGTCAAACGAGAAGGCCCCGATCGTTCCCGCGGCGGTGAAGCTCTGGGACTTGTAGCCAACCAAGCCGAAGCTTGACTTGCTGCCGAACACCCAGCTACCGAGTGTGTAGTCGACCTTCAGTGAGCTGTCGAACTTCGTAAAGAAGTCGGCGAAGCTCGCTGCCGATACATCGATTCCGATCGTTGTTTTCCATTCCCCGGAGAAGGGCGCTGCAGCAAACGCCCATGCCCCCAGGCCCAGCACCAACACCACAGCACATACGAGAGCTTTCTTCAAGGTTCCCTCCTTACCGGTTCCTCTTCTGAAGAAGTTTGCCAAGTCTTCCCGCCGCGAGAGAGCACGCTTCTTGTCAAAAGCACTTCCCGTAAGGCCGGTTGCGTCTTGGTTTCCTTCGCCCGGGCGGCACGCCCCCTTCTCCGATTTTCGGTGCGGGAGTGAGCATTCTTCTACAGTTCCCACCAGCTCACTCCCGCGGTTGGGCTCTCGTACCCGGACTCACTATACCATGCCTGAAGAGCTCTGTCAAGACCACAGCAGTAGTGCACCTCTCTGGACTGTCATGGTACACACAGAGCCCCCCAGAACAGAACTGAGAAGTCACGCACTGAGGAGGGAGGAACACGTGCGGAAAAGCGGGCACAGAGGGGGTGATTGCCGGTTTCCGGCGATGAGCGCGCGTGAGGAGGAGACAGCATCGCGCCTCGTGTACAAGAGGTGCACGGCGTCACACGTGGCACAAGTCAATGGGATTGCAGGCGCGTGATTAGTGATATGTATTACAGTTAAGAGCAATGTGAGGGGGCTGATCCTTCTAGGATGCGCGCAGAATGTCGAGGGTATCACGCAGCGGGGTCGGAGAGAGCTTATGGAATGGGGCTCTGCGGGGAGGCGGCCGCCGTTGAAACCGCGAAAAAAAGGGGACAGGCTACTTTTTCGAAGTCCTCTCCGGTATCAGGTCAAGTCCTGCTGCGCACCACAAGCGCCAATATCCAGCTGATCGAAAAACCAGCCTGGTGTTGTGAAAGCGCGGCTCCTTTACCGGATTCATGAGGAACCTGAGACGGACCTGCAGCTGACCGATGACTCCCGACTCTCGACTTATGACTCACAACGCTCGGCTAGTCGCCAAACAGCGGCACGATCCGGAGGCGTTCCACATCGACCAGGCCGCGGTCGGTGAGCTTGAGCCAGGGGATCACGGGAAGGGCGAGGAAGGAGAGGGTCATGAACGGGGCGGGAAGCTTACAGCCCAGGTCTCTTGCCGCGCGATCGAGGCGGCGGGCCGCTGAGGCGACCTCCCCGAGCGGCCGGTCGGACATCAGCCCGGCGATCGGCAGGTCGAGCCGGGCGCGGACCGTCCCGCCTGCCACCACGACCTGGCCGCCGCCGGATCGCGCGAGGGCTGCGACCGCGACCCGCATCTCCTCATCGTCCGCTCCGACAACGACTACGTTGTGGGCATCGTGCGCCACGCTCGAGGCCAGCGCACCGCGGCGCAGGCCGAAGCCCTGAACGAGCCCCAGGCCGACGCGCCCCGTGCCGTGGTGGCGCTCGATCACCGCGAGCTTGAGCAGGTCGCTTCCCGGATCACAGACCACCTCCCCGTCCCGCACCGTCGGCTCGATCGCAAGCGCCCGGGTCAGGACCTGATCGGGGACGACCCCGATCACCCTGGCTGGACCGGGTCCCGCCGGGATCGTGAAGCAAGGCGGATCCGAGGCGAGGTGCATCGTGTCGCGCACCCCTTGTGTGGACGCCGCCGGCAGGTCGACGAGGACGCGGCCGTCCTCCGCCACGAGTCGGCCACCCACGTAGACCCGATCGACGCGGACGGTTCCCAGGTCCGAGAGGATCACGAGGTCGGCCCGGTAGCCCGGGGCGACCGCCCCGAGGTCCGACAGGCCGTAGGTGCGGGCGGCGTGGATCGTGCACGCGGCAATCGCAACCTGCGGGGGAATCCCACCGGCGATCGCCCGACGGACGATGCTGTCCATGTGCCCCTCCTGCAGGAGGGTTCCCGGGTGCCGATCGTCCGTGCAGAAGTGTACAAACGGCGCGCTTCCCGCCGTGAGAAGCCGCAGGAGCGCCGCGAGGTTCCGCGAGGTCGTCCCCTCGCGGATGAGGATGTGCATCCCCGCCCGAAGCTTCTCCTGTGCCTCGGGGTGCGTCGTGCACTCGTGGTCGGTGCGCGGCCCGGCGAGGACGTACGACCACAGGTCAGATCCGGAGAGGCCCGGGGCGTGGCCGTCGATCGGTCGGCCGGCCGCTGCCGCGAGCTTCGCGCGCAGGCCCGCATCGCCGGAGATCACGCCCGGGGCGTTCATCACCTCGCCGAGGCCGATCACCCGCTCCCAGGCGAGGACCTCCACCACCACCTCCACGCCGAGCAACGCGCCCGAGGTCTCCAGATCGGTCGCCGGGACGCAGGACGGCGCCATGAAGAAGGTTCGAAGCGGCAGCCCGGCCGTGGCGTCGAGCAGGTAGCGGATCCCCACAAGGCCGAGGACGTTTGCGATCTCGTGCGGGTCAGCGATCACCGTGGTCGTGCCGTGTGGGAGGACCGCGGCCGCGAACTGAGCCGGGCACAGCTGTGAGCTCTCGATATGGACGTGCGCGTCGATCAGCCCGGGGAGGATCCACGCCCCGTGGAGGTCGACAACCTCCGCGGCCCCTGCAGCGCCGAACCCGACGATCCTCTCCCCGGCGACCGCCACGTCCCCCCGGAAAAACGTTCCGGAGAAGACATTGAGGATCCGCCCGTCGCGAAGCAAGAGGTCAACCGCGTGCCCAGCCTGCTCGTGCATTGCGTCCATCGCCCCTCCCTGGTCGGCAAGGATAGCACGCGCCGCAGGACGAGCCAAGGCGCCGCCTGCGTGTCAGTGTCTTGACTCCTGATCCGTTGGCCACTATGATGGGAGGAAAACCAGCTTCCAGTCGTTGCGGGTTGGTGTCACCGCAGCCAAGAACGCTGCGGTCATTCTACTTAAGAACGCTGCAAGAGGCTCCAGGGACGCCCCGTCTCCCCGCGAAAAGAGGGCAATGATCGGAGAGTTCGAGTATGTACGCGCCTCTTCGGTGAAGCAGGCCACGGCACTGCTCGCCGAAGGCCGGGAAGAAGTGAGGGTTCTCGCGGGTGGGACCGACCTGCTCGTTGACATCCGAAATGGTCGGCTCTCCCCGCGCCTGCTCGTGGAGCTCAAGGCGATCCCCGCGCTTACGTGCCTGTCGCTTGACCCGCAGGGGGGTGTCTCGATCGGCGGGGCCGTCCCGCTCAACCGGGTCATCGAGGAGCCGAGGATCGCACAGCGCTACACCGGACTGTGTCAGGCGATCCGCAGCTTGGGGAGTACCCCGATCCGAAACCGTGCGAGCCTCGCGGGGAACCTCGCCCACGCCTCCCCGGCCGCGGACTGTGCGCCGGCGCTTCTCACGCTCGACGCCTCGGCCGCGGTGGAGGGCCCTTTGGGACGTCGCCACGTTCCGGTGAAGGACCTGTTCGCGGGGGTGAAGCGGACCACGCTCGCCCCGGACGAGCTGATCGTCTCGGTGGAGCTGCCGCCGATCCCCACCACGGCGCGGACCGCCTTCCTGAAGAAACAGCGGATCCGCGGACACGACCTCGCGATCCTGAACATGGCGGGCTACTTTGACCCCCAAGGCGGCATGCTGCGTGTGGCGATCGGGAGCTGCGCCCCCACGCCGAGCCTCCTCCCCCCTCCCGA
>CAZBWD010000127.1:0-5398 GCA_964495585.1 uncultured Thermotogae bacterium | reverse complement strand
GCCCAGGGCATGCTGCGGCTGGCGCGGCGTCTTCGCGGGATCGGTGTGCGGCGTGCGGATCACGCCGATCGGCCGGCAGGTGATCGGTTCGTTCCAGGCGCCCATGGTGAGGCAAGGATGCCCGCAGTTGGCCGGGGGTGCAACAGCGGCCGCCCTCGGTGGGGGAGGCCGCTGCGCCGAGGGGTCCCCGGGAGGAGCCTCCTCGCGGCCCGTGTGGACGCGGAGCCCTATGTCATCCTCCGGCTCGGCGGGTGGTCGGCGAACGCCCACGCTGCACCGTTTAGCCTGTCCCGCGAGCATTTGGGCAATCCGAGTCCGGCGGGTACTGCCGGGACCCGGACCACCGGGCCCCTGCCACCTATAATGCGTCCGGGAGGTAGTCACGGATGGGTCAGGCGATCAAGCGTTTGAGGCGGTGGGCGCGGACACTGCGGGTGGAGGTTACCGCGCTCTATTTCGCGGCCCGGGATCCGCGAACCCCGTGGGTTGCCAAGCTGCTCGCCGCTGGGGTGGTCGGCTACGCCCTGAGCCCGATCGATCTCATTCCCGACTTCATCCCGATCCTGGGGATCGTTGACGACCTGGTCCTCGTGCCGCTCGGGGTCGCTCTTGCTGTGAGGATGATCCCTAAACCGGTGCTCGAGGACTGCCGCAGGCGGGCCTGGGAGGCAACAGCGCATCGCGGGCCAGCGAGCCGGATCGTGGCCGTGCTCATCGTCCTTGTCTGGCTCGTCCTGGCCGCCGTCGTTGGCCGGGCGATCTGGAAGGCGCTCTCTTGACGGATGCTCCTGATTCCTTCGCCTAGCGGGCCTGCGCCGGCTTGCTTATGATCTGTTCTTGGAGGGGTAAGGGTGCCCGCGCCGCGGGTACCGATCGAGCGGTGGCATGAGAGGAGGGCAGATGCAGGTCATGATTCTGGTCGCGCTGGTCGCCGTGGGCGGTGGGGTCGCCATCAGCCTTCAATCCCTATTCTCGGGGGTCATCGGAAGCTGCCTCGGGATCCTGGAGAGCGTGTTCATCGTCCACCTCGGCGGGCTTCTGCTCGCCGGTGCCCTCCTCCTGCTCGCCGGCGGCGGCCGGATCGCCGCATGGCGCAGTGTGCCATGGTACGCGCTGTGTGCGGGGTTCCTCGGCGTGGCGATCATCGCTGCGATCAGCTACGCGGTCCCCCGCCTCGGCCTGGCGACGACGCTCACCCTCTCGATCATGACCCAGCTCGTCCTCGGCGCGCTCCTCGACCACTTCGGCCTCCTCGGCGCCGTGCACCACCCGCTCGACCTCTCCCGCGCGGCCGGCATCGCGGTCCTCTTCCTCGGAACCTGTCTTGTGATCCGCTAGAGGATGGGTTGCCGCCGGCCCGGGCGGACGACTAGACTCGGTAGGTCATGTGTGCGGCTCGTCGAACCGAACCTTTGATTACTTGTCATCCGTTGACCGCCGAGCGGTTTGCGGACCTCGAAAGGCTGTTCGGCCCGCACGGGGCGCAGGGCGGCTGCTGGTGCATGTGGTGGCGGCAGACCACGCGGGAGTTGGGGGAAAACAAAGGAGAGCGCAACCGGGCCGCGTTCAAGGCGATCGTCGGGGCCGGTGAGGAGCCGGGGCTCCTCGCCTATCTCGGTGGCGAACCGATCAGCTGGTGTGCGGTGGCGCCGCGCGCGGCGTATCCCCGGCTCGCCCGCTCTCGCACGCTCAAGCCGGTCGATGACCAACCGGTGTGGTCGATCACCTGCTTCTACGTCGCGCGGGCGCACCGCCGGCGGGGGGTGACCGTCGCCCTTCTCTCCGCCGCCGTCGACTTCGTCCGGGAGCGCGGCGGGCGGATCCTCGAGGGTTACCCCATTGTCCCGGCCAAGGAGCGGTATCCCGACGCGTTCGCCTACACCGGCCTCCTCTCGGCGTTCGAGTCGGTTGGGTTCCGCGAGGTCGCGCGTCCCTCCCCGACGCGGGCGATCGTGCGCCACGAGATCGAACCGCGGGCCCGTGACAAGCGGGCTTGACGGTCCCTGCGTGAGGGGTTACGTTCTGGCTGCAGGGAGGATGGGGACCGACATACTGCAGGATCACGCCGAGCGTATCGCCGCCGAGCTCACGATCGCCCCCCGCCAAGTCGCCGCGGTGGTGACGTTGCTTGCGGACGGGGCCACGGTCCCCTTTATCTCCCGCTACCGCAAGGAGCGCACCGGGTCGCTCGACGAGGTGGCGATCACCGCGATCCGCGGCCGGCTGAGGCAGCTTCAGGCGCTCGACGAGCGGCGGGCCGCGGTCCTCGCCTCGCTCTCCGAGCGCGAACTCCTGACCGAGGAGCTGCGGGCCGCGATCGAGGCGGCCGACACGCTGGCTGTTCTCGAGGATCTCTATCTCCCCTACCGGCCCAAGCGACGGACTCGGGCGATGATCGCCCGCGAGCGTGGGCTTGAACCGCTGGTGCAGCGGCTGCTCCAGCAGGATCCCGGACTCGATCCGGAGACCGAGGCCGCGGGCTACGTTGATCCCGAGAATGACGTCCCCGACGTCGAGGCGGCGCTTTCCGGTGCGCGGGACATCCTCGCCGAGGCGGTGAATGAGACCGCGGAGGCCCGCGCCGAGGTCCGTCGCCTCTTCGAAACCAAAGGCACGCTCACGACGACCGTCGTCGAGGAGAAACGGGACGAGGGCCAGGCGTACCGCGACTACTTCGACTGGCACGAGCCGCTCGCCACGGCGCCCGGCCACCGGATCCACGCCATGCTCCGCGCCGAGCGCGAGGGGGTCGTCCGGCTGTCGGCGCGGCCCGATGAGGAGGACGCCGTGGCCCTGCTCGAGCAGCGGTTCGTTCGCGGGAGCGGCGCGACGAGCGGACAGGTCGCCCTCGCCGTGGTTGACGGCTACCGTCGGTTGATGGCCCCATCCCTGGAGAACGAGGTACGCGCAACGCTCAAGGAGAAGGCCGACCGCGAGGCGGTGCGCGTCTTCGCCGCGAACCTCGAACAAGTCCTCATGGCGCCGCCGCTCGGCCACAAGCGCGTCCTCGCGATCGACCCCGGACTTCGCACCGGCTGCAAGGCCGTCTGCCTCGACGCCCAGGGCCGGCTCCTGACCCACACCGTGATCTCGATCATCGGCTCGCCGCACGAGCGGGCCCGCGCCGGGCAGACCATCGCCGACCTCGTGCGCGACTACGAAATCGAGGCGATCGCGGTCGGCAACGGGACGGCCAGCCGCGAGACCGAGGCGCTCGTCCGTTCGATCGAGCTTCGGCAACCCGTGCCGATCGTCCTCGTCAACGAGAGCGGGGCGTCGGTCTACTCGGCGTCCGAGGTGGCCCGCTATGAGCTTCCCGATCAGGATGTGACAGTACGCGGTGCGGTGTCGATCGGGCGGCGGCTGATGGATCCGCTCGCCGAGCTCGTGAAGATCGACCCCAAGTCGATCGGCATCGGCCAGTACCAGCACGACGTCGATCCAGGGATGCTCCACGGCGCGCTCGACGACGTGGTGGAGCGCTGCGTGAACGCGGTCGGCGTCGAGGTGAACACCGCAAGCCCCTCGCTCCTCGCGCACGTCTCCGGGTTCGGGCCGAGACTCGCCGAGAACCTCGTCGCCCACCGGGACGCGTACGGCCCGTTCCTCACCCGCGAAGACCTGAAGAAGGTCCCCCGCCTAGGCCCCAAGGCGTTCGAGCAGGCGGCCGGGTTCCTGCGAATCCACGATGGGAAAGACCCGCTCGACGCGAGCGCTGTGCATCCGGAGAGCTACCCGATCGTCCGGCGAATGGCCGTGGACCTTGGGTGCACCGTGGCCGACCTCCTGCGCGACGAGGCGCTGCGCGGCCGGATCGACCTTGAACGCTACGTCACCGACGAGGTCGGTCTCCCGACGCTCAGGGACATCCTCGCCGAGCTCGCCAAGCCGGGCCGTGATCCGCGCGAGTGGTTCGATGTGTTCGCGTTCTCCGACGAGGCCCACGAGATCGGCGATCTCATGCCGGGGATGAAGCTTCCGGGGATCGTGACGAACGTCGTCGACTTCGGGGCGTTCGTCGACATCGGCGTCCACCAGGACGGTCTCGTCCACGTGAGCCAGCTCGCTGACCGCTACGTCGAACGGCCGTCGGACGTGGTCCGCGTCGGCCAGACGGTGACCGTCACCGTTCTCGAGGTCGACGAGAAGCGTCGGCGGATCGCGCTCTCGTTGAAGCGCCGGCCGAAGATCGCGAAAGGCGCACCACCCGGGAAGACCGCCGACTAACCTTCGCAATCGGAACGAGCCTCTTCTTGAACCGATCGCGTCGCGCACGGTATCCTCGCAGCGGGCTTGCGAGGTGAAGATATGAAACGCTTCTTCGTGCTGGGCTTTCTCATCCTTGCGGCGACCCTTGCCGTGGTCGCCCAACCGGTTCCTCCCTTTCAGCACGGACCGTACGCCGGTGCGCCTGCCGTGGACGGGGTGACGATCAGCTGGCTCCTCCCCGCGCCGATGCCGGCGACGCTCACCTACGGGCCGGCCGCGGCCTACGCCCGCACGGGCAAGATGACGGCTGCCGTGGCTGTCCCCGCGGGCTCGGAGCCTCACCCGGGGACGACCGAGGTGCGGCTCGACGGGCTCGAGCCGGACACCGACTACATGTACCAGGTCGTCGTGCAGAGCGGCTCTCAGACCGTGACGAGCTCGGTCGGCCGGTTCCGTACCGAGCCGCGGCCCGGCGAACCGGTGCGTTTTGCCGTCCTCTCCGACACGCAGTGGCAGTGGAACGGACCGAACCGGCTTGCCTGGGTGGGCGACGCGATCGCCGCCGACGCGGACGCGAACGGCGACCTCGACTTCATCCTTCACGGCGGCGACCTCGTGGAGAGCCCGACGCCCACCTACTGGGAGCACTGGTTCGCCTCGTTCGAGACGATGCTCCTGCGCGCACCGTTCATCCCCGTGCTCGGAAACCACGAGAAGAACCACCGCACCTACTACGACTACTTCGCCCATCCCCCGGGCGGCGGGAAGAATGGCGAGCGGTGGTGGAGCCTTCACTGGGGCGACGTGGTCGTTGTGGGGATCGACACGAACGTGACGAGCGTCGCGGACATGAGGGCGCAGCAAGCGTGGCTCGAGCAGGAGCTCTCCGGCCCGGAGATCCACAAGTTCGTGATCTTTCACCACCCAGTCTTCTCGTCCGACGCCTACCACGGCAGCGGCTACTCCTACGACGTGATCTACCACCCGATCTTCGTCAAACATGGGGTCGACATTGTGTTCAACGGTCACGCGCACAACTACGAGCGGCTCGTGCGCGATGGGGTGACCTACCTCGTGGTCGGCGGCGGCGGCGCGACCCCGCGCGCACTCGCCGACACCCACGTCGAGGGCTCGGTCGTGGCGATCACCGACCACAACTTCTACGCCATGGTCGACACATATCCCGACC
>CAZBWD010000126.1:0-5401 GCA_964495585.1 uncultured Thermotogae bacterium | reverse complement strand
TGGGTGAACCCCGTCTTCCGGACGTACTCGCCGAGCCGCACGGCAAGCTCCCGGTAGGTGAGCATCCGGTTCCCCTCTCCGGGGATCCGCGCCCACGAGCCGAGGTGGACCTCGTAGATCGACCACGGCGCGTCCAGGGCGTTGCGCTCCAACCGCGTCTCGAACCACGCCGCGTCGTTCCACGCGTAGTCGAGGTCCCAGACAATCGAAGCGGTCTTCGGCGACTTCTCGTGCGTGACGCCGAACGGGTCGGCCTTGTCCACGGAATACCCGCCGCGCCGGGAGACGATGTGATACTTGTACAGGCTGCCCTTCCCGGCGCCGGGGAGGAACCCCTCCCAGATGCCGGAGCGCGCCCGCGGACGAAGCGGGTGCCGTTCCCGGTCCCAGCCGTTGAAGTCCCCGATCACGGAGACGCGCTGCGCGTTGGGCGCCCAAACCGCGAAGTAGGTACCATCGCCGCTGGACGCGTTGAGCCGGTGGGCGCCGAGCTTCTCGTAGAGCCGGAAATGACTTCCCTCGTTGAACAGGTAGAGATCGTCCTCGGAGAGGAGTGTTGGCTCCGGGTTTGTGCGACCAGCCGGGGACGGCTCGTCCCGCCCCGTCGCCTGCGAGTCTGGCCTCACCGCCGGGTCAGCTCTCTTCGTCGGCGGGCACCGCTTGCCGGGTCGCTCATCCCTTCAGGCTCACCAGGCGCTGGCGCCCCTCCTCCTGGAAGCCGAGCTTCCCCTCGCGGGCGAGCCAGCCCAGGCCCATGAGGACAAGGTCCCGGCTGCCCTCGACTGAACCCGCCACACGCGAGATGGAGCTCGGACCGTTCTTCTCAAGATAGTTCCAGATCCTCCCTGCCACAAGCCCCACATCTTCCTCGCGCATCAGACACCTCCTAAAAGAACGTCGACCATTCCTCATCTGCCTTCATGGTAATAGCAGCCGCCCGTCCCGGCAAGCCGACACGCTGCTTTGTAACCCGAAGCGGCTTTCTGGTAAGATTACGTGATGGGCGGCACGAGGCGGTCCGCATCAGTGCCTTTTGGGCCTCAGGCGAGGGACGCTCAAGGCCCGGGACGCGGAGGAGGTCGGCGATGAGGCATGTGGACTTCGTCCTGGGTCTTCATTGCCATCAGCCCGTGGGGAACTTCCCCGAAGTTATTGAGGCGGCTTTTCAGGATGCATATCGTCCGTTCCTCGACGCCTTTGAGCCCTTCACAAGCCTCAAAGCGGTCCTTCACTTCACTGGCCCCCTGCTTGAATTCTTCGCTGAGTCCCACCCCGAGTTCCTCGACCGGCTCGCCCGCCTGGCGGGCGAGGGACGCGTCGAGTTCCTCGGCGGCGGGTTCTACGAGCCGATCCTCGCCCTCATCCCCCGGGAGGACGCCCGCGAGCAGCTCGCGCGGATGCGGACCCTGCTACGGGATCGCTTGCGGTACGACCCACAGGGCGTTTGGATTGCCGAACGGGTCTGGGAGCCTGCGGTCGCCTCACTGCTTGCTGAGTGTGATGCGCGTTACCTTCCGATCGACGACACTCACTTCGAACGGGTCGGCGTGAGCCCCGCGTCGCTCCACGGTCACTTCCTCACCGAGGACCAGGGAAGTCCGGTCGGCGTCTTTCCGATCAGCGGCGCGCTGCGCTACCTCATCCCGTTCCACCCGGTCGAGGAGGTGATCGCCTACCTGAAGGACCAGGCCACGACGGATGTGCATCCGCTGCTCGTCCTCGTGGACGACGGGGAGAAGTTCGGGGTCTGGCCCGGTACAAAGAATTGGGTCTACCGCGACGGCTGGCTTGCGCGGTTCTTCGGTGCGCTCGTGGAAAACGCCTCGTGGCTGCACACGGTGACCCTCGCTGAGGCGTTCCACCACCACGAACCGCTCGGCCGCGTCTATCTGCCGACGGCCTCGTACTTCGAGCTCGGGGAGTGGGCGCTGCCTGCGCAGGCCATGGCGCAACTCGATGCGCTGAAGCAAATCCTCGGAAAGCGTCTTCCCGAGTTCCAAGCGCTCCTTGCCGGCGGTTACTGGCGGAACTTCCTCTCCAAGTACCCGGAGGCCAACTACATGCACAAACGGATGCTCCAGGTCAGCCGGCAGATGCACCGACTCCCTCCCGAAGCCGAGGGCCTCGGCACCGCGCGGACGCACCTGCTTCAGGCGCAGAGCAACGACGCCTACTGGCACGGTCTGTTCGGAGGCATCTACCTCCCCCACCTGCGGGACGCCGTGTGGCGACACCTGTTGGCGTCGCAGGCCTCTTGTGAACGGACGACGCACGGCACGGCGCCGTGGCAGGAGGTTCGCATCGAGGACGTGGACGCCGACGGCTACGACGAGGTAGAGATCGAGAGCGAACGTTTCACCCTCGTCGTCTCCCCGCGCCGCGGCGGGATGCTCTATGAGCTCTCCGAGAAGCGGATCGGCTTCAACTTTTTGAACACGGTCGCCCGCAGGCCCGAAGCGTACCACCGGAGCGTGACCGAGGCCGACCCTGACGTCGGGGAGGTGCGAAGCATCCACGAGCGGGTCGTGGCGAAACAGGCCGGTCTCGAACGGTTCTTGATTTACGACCGCCACCGCCGCGGCGGGCTGATCGACCACCTGCTTTCCCCCTCCGCCAGCCTCGCCGAGCTCGCCGCCTGGGGAGCGGCCGAGCTCGTCGAGCTCATCAATGTGCCCTATACCTGCCAGGTCGGTCCCGAGCGCGTGCGCCTCTCCTACACCGCGCGGGCGCACGGCTGCGAGGTCCGGCTCGAGAAGACGATCGCCGTCGCATCCGAGGGAATCGACTTCGCGTTCACCCTCACCTCCGTGTGCGGAGAGCGCTTGCACACGCGGTTCGCCTCGGAGTTCAACCTGGCGATGCTCACCCCGGACGCGCCGGACCGCTACTTTGAGGTCGCGGACCGGGAGCTTTCCGACCGGCGGTTCGCGAGCCTGGGGAGCGAACCACAGGTCGCAGCGGTGCGACTCGTGAACGGTTTGGACGGGTGGGCACTGGATATCGCCGCCGAACCGAAGGCCGACCTGTGGCGCTATCCGGTCCAGACGGTCAACAACTCCGAGAGCGGCTTCGAACTCGTCTACCAGGCCTCCTGTCTCCTGTTCTCCTGGGCGGTCGATCTACAGCCGGGCGAGGCGTTCACGTCGCGCCTGCGCCTCGCGTTGACCCCATCAGAAAAGGAGGCTCACTGATGCCTTCGACCACGTCGCACCCCAGAGTGAAAGGAAGATCACGATGCGCTGCGTCGTGACGTTTATCATGGCCGGCGGCCAGGGTGAACGGCTCTACCCGCTCACCCGGGACCGGGCGAAGCCCGCGGTCCCGTTCGCGGGGATCTACCGAATCATCGACTTTACGCTCAGCAACTGCCTCCACTCCGGACTGCGCCAGATCTACGTCCTCACCCAGTACAAGTCCCTCTCCCTGGAGCGGCACATCCTCCGCGGGTGGAGCCTGTTCAGCTCGGCGGTCGGCGAGTTCATTCTCACCGTCCCGCCGCAGCGGCGGATCGGCCCGGAGTGGTACCGCGGCACGGCGGACGCCGTCCACCAGAACTGGTACTCCATGGAGCGCTACGCCCTGGAGCGCGGCGAGCCAGAGCAGGTCCTCATCCTCGCGGGGGACCACATCTACAAGATGGACTATCGGACGATGGTCGACTTTCACCGGGAGACCAGCGCCGACCTGACGATCGCCGCCCTGTCGGTGCCCAAGGACGACGCCAGCGGCCGGCTGGGGGTCCTATCCGTGGACGAAACCGGCCGGGTCACGGCGTTCGCCGAGAAGCCGGAGATCCCGGCCGCCCTTTCCGACGACCCCGACAGGAGCTACTGCTCGATGGGGATCTACGTCTTCAACACCGGTCTGCTCCGCGAGCGGCTGACCGAAGACGCCGCCGAGCCCGATTCAGGCCACGACTTCGGCCGCGACATCATCCCTCGCATGATCGGCAGAGACGCGGTGGTCGCGTTTCCGTTCGAGCGCGCCAACCGCAACGTGGTTCCCTATTGGCGCGATGTGGGAACCCTTGACGCCTACTGGGAAGCGCACATGGATCTCGTCGCCGTCGTTCCCCGCTTCGACCTCTACGACCGCGCCTGGCCGATCCACACCTACTACGAGCCGTGGCCGCCGGCCAAGACCGTGCTCGACGAGCCGTGGCGAACCGGAAGCGCTGTGAACTCGCTCCTCTCCCCGGGGTGCATCGTTTCCGGAGCGCAATCGGTCCGCTCGATCCTCTCCCCTGCGGTGCGATTGCACTCCACGGCCTACGTGGAGGAATCCGTTCTCCTTGATTGGGTGGAAGTCGGCCGCGGCGCGAGAGTCCGGCGGGCGATCATCGACAAGGGGGTCCGGATCCCGGAGGGCGTGCGAATCGGATACGAGCCAGAGGAAGACGCCCACCGGTTCACGGTCACCCCGGGGGGGATCGTCGTCATCCCCAAGGAACAGGTCTACGAGCGGGGCGCTTCATCCTTGGAAAGCCCAAGCGCAGAAATGTAGAACCGTTCGACGTACTCCTTGACCATCCGCCGTGTGCTGAACGTCGGGGCAACGCTCTTGATCGCCGCCTTCATCACCTGCACGAACCCATGGGGAATCCCGTCGTCGCCGCGCCGGTAGTAGAGCGGGATGATCTCCTCCTCGATCAGCCGGTAGATCGCCTCCGCGTCGGCCGGCGAGCGATCCCCCTGCGTCTCGCCCTCGCCGAAGCGCCACCCGTTCGCCCCGTTGTACCCCTCCGCCCACCAGCCGTCGCAGATCGACAGCTGCGGCACCCCGTTGACACAGGCCTTCATCCCGCTCGTCCCACTCGCCTCGAGCGGCGGGACCGGGTTGTTCAGCCAAATGTCGACCCCCGCGACCATGTAGTGGGCGAGGTTGTGGTCATAGTTCTCCACGAATGCGATCCGCCCGGCGAACTCCGGGTTCTGCGCCAGTTGAACGACCTTCTGGATCAGCCGTTTGCCGTCGAGATCGGCGGGGTGCGCCTCGCCGGCGAAGATGAGCTGCATCGGCCGGCGGAGATCGGTGAGCAGCCGCTTCAGCCGCTCCACGTCGCGGAGGATCAGGTCGGGCCGCTTGTACCCCGTGAACCGTCGGGCGAACCCGATCGTCAGGATGCGAGGATCGAGCAGGGCGCCGAGGGCGACGACGTTGATCGCCGCCTTGTCCCGAGACCACCGGGCTCGCGACCGCTCGTTGATCAAGGTGATCAGCGACGCCTTGCGGTTCTCGTGGATCTCCCAGAGTTCCCCGTCGGGAATCGCCTCCACCCGCTCCCAGATCCCGGGCTGGTCCTGGTGCTCGATCCAGCTCGGCCCGAGGTAGCGCGACAACAGGTCCTGGCGCCGGCGGGGTTCGATCCAGGTCCGCAGGTGCACCCCCTTGGTGATGACCG
>CAZBWD010000125.1:1167-5459 GCA_964495585.1 uncultured Thermotogae bacterium | reverse complement strand
CGAGCAGCGGACCCCGGTCGGGGTCGGCCACCGCCGTGCCGACGGCGTGCGCGAGCGCCGGCTGCTCGAGGCGCAGGGCGCCCTGCGCGGACCGCGCGAGGCGGAGCTCCACCTGCGCAGCGAAGGCGGCCTGTACATCAAGGAGCTCATCTCCGGGGACGACGGCCGCACCGTCCCCAGCCTCTCCGGGCGCCTGGGGGTCGGCTGCCGGGTCCTCGAGCTTGACGTCGTCGACGTGCGTCTGCCGGAACCCGGCGGGGCATGAGCCGTGGACATCGCCGCTTGATTCTCGTAAAGTCTCCTCGGTGACGGGTTGATGAGAGAGGGGTTGGAAGAGACGAAGAACAGGACAAGGACGGACGGACCGGTCGACGTCCTGCAGATCTATCTCCGCGAGGTCGCCTCGCTCCCGCTGCTCGATCGGGACGAGGAGCGGGCGCTGGCGCAGGCGATGGCCGCCGGCGCGGACGGGGCGCGCGAACGGCTGATCGTATCGAACCTTCGCCTGGTCGTGAAGATCGCGCAGGAGTACGTCGAGGCGGGCCTCCCCCTGGTCGACCTGATCCAGGAGGGGAACGTCGGCCTGATCGAGGCGGTCGACCGGTTCGACGTGGGGCGCGGGTACAAGCTCAGCACCTACGCCTCGTGGTGGATCCGCCGTGCGATGCTCACCGCGATCACAGACTCCTCGCGGATGATCCGGATCCCCGACTACCTGTTCCGCGCCGTCCGGCGCCTGGAGCAGATGCGAAGCCTCTCCCGCGACGGCCGCGCCGACGATCAGGAGGTCACTCTGGCCCTGGGGATCTCGAGCGACCGGCTCCGCCAGATCGAGCGGCAGGTCCGCGAGATCACCTCGCTCGACCAGCCGGTCGGCGAGGAGGGGGAAGAGACGCTCGAGGACGTCATCGAGGATCAGGCCGCCCTCTCTCCGGAGCACGAGGCGCTGCGCCTCCTGTTCCACGACGAGCTCGAGGCGGTACTCGATTCCCTGCCCGCGCGGCAGGCGTTCGCCCTCCGGCTCTACTACGGGATCGAGGACAACTACCCCTACAACCTGGCGGAGGTCGGCCGGATCATGGAGGTCAGCCGCGAGCGCGCCCGCCAGCTCGTGCAGCAGGGGCTGAACCACCTCACCGAGAACTGGAGGCACCGGGCGCTCGAGTTCTACCGCGGCCTGCTCAATCAGTGACCCATCGCGTTCCGGCTGCGCAGCTGCCCGCAGCCGGCCTGGATCTCTACCCCTCTCCCCAGCCGCACCGTCACCGGGATCCCCGCCGCCTCGAGGCGTCGCACGAACGCCGCGACCCGCGCGCGCGGGCTCGGTGAGAGCGCGACCCCCGGGATCGGGTTGAGCGGGATCAGGTTCACGTGACACAGAACGCCGGCAAGGCGCGCGGCGATCTCCTCGGCCTGCTCCGGCGCGTCGTTCACCCCATCGCAGAGCGCGACCTCGAAGCTCACCCGCCGGTGCGTCCGCTCGGTGTAGTCTCTGACCGCGCGCAGGAGCGCGGCGAGCGGGTAGCGGCGGTTCGCCGGGACCAGCCGGTCGCGCAGGGCGTCGTTTCCCGCGTGTAGGGAGATCGCGAGGTTCACCTGGAGCCGCTCTCCTGCGAGCCGCTCGATCCCCGGCACGATCCCGACGGTCGAGATCGTGAAGCCGCGGGCACCGAGCCGGAAGCCCTGTTCCGCGTTCAGGATGTGCACCGACTTGAGCGTCGCCTCGACGTTGAGCAGGGGCTCGCCCATTCCCATGTAGACGACGTTCGTCAGCCGTTTCCCGTCGGCGTGGAGCGCACGCGCCGCGTCGATCACCTGGCCGACGATCTCCCCGGCGGTGAGGTCCCGCGTGAACCCCGATTTCCCGGTGGCGCAGAACACGCAGGCGAGCGGACAGCCCACCTGGGTCGAGACGCAGACCGTTCTCCGCCGGTCGTAGAACATGAGGACCGTCTCGATCGTCTGTCCGTCCTCCAGGCGGAAGAGGGTCTTGCGTGTTCGCCGGTCCGGGCTCTCTTGGCTCGCGACCGGCAGGAGCGGGTGGAGCGGCAGCTCGCAGGACAGGCGCGCGCGAAGCGGTGCAGGAAGTGGAGTCATCTCCGCGTAGGAGGAGGCGAGCTCCCGGTAGGCTCCCTGCCAGACCTGGACGGCGCGGAACCGCGGTTCGCCCTGCGCGGTAAGATGGCCCTCGAGCTCACCGAGGCTGAGATCGAAGAGGAAGCGGGACATCGTCTTCCTCCCGGCTACTTTCCCTCGAGCAGGGCGAGGAACCGTTCCTCGGTGAGGGTCTCGACGCCGAGGTCCCGTGCGCGCTGCGCCTTGGAGCCGGGGCTCTCGCCCACGACTACGTAGTCGGTCTTGCGGCTCACCGCCGAGGAGACCTCCCCGCCGAGCCGGCGGATCCGCTCGCTCGCCTGCGCCCGGGTCATCGACGAGAGCGTCCCCGTGAGCACGAACCGCTTCCCGGACAGCCGCGTCGCGGGCGGTAGAGCCGTCGTCTCGATCCGGACCCCCGCGTCGAGCAGTGCGTCGATCATCCTTCGGTTCTCCGCGTTTGCGAAGAAGTCGGCAAGCGCGGCCGCGGTCCGGGGGCCGATCTCCGGCACACCGAGCAGCTCCAGCTCGCCGGCCGCCATGACCGCCTCCAGGCTCCCGAACGCCCCGGCGAGCAGATCGGCGGTGTGCTCGCCGACCTCGGGGATCCCCAGGGCGTAGAGGAACCGCGCAAGCGGGATCGACTTGCTCCCCTCGAGTGCGGAAAGCAGGTTCTCCGTCGACTTCTCGCCCATCCGCTCGAGCGCGGCCAGCGTCTCCCGGTCGAGGGCGAACAGGTCGCTCACCCGCCGCACGAGCCCCCGATCGACGAGCTGGTCGACGAGCTTCGACCCCACGCCGTTGACGTCGAACCCGCCCTTGGAGACGAAGTGGAGGATCGACTCCTTGATCCGCGCCGGGCAGGAGATGTTCAGGCAGCGGCGGGCGACCTCCCCCTCGAGGCGGACGACCGGGCTGCCGCAGACCGGGCAGGTCGCGGGCATGGCGAACACCTGCTCGGTGCCGTCGCGCCGTTCGGGCAGGGATCGGACGACCCGCGGGATGACGTCCCCGGCGCGGGCCACGGCGACCGTGTCCCCGATCCGGATGTCCCTGCGGCGGACCTCGTCCTCGTTGTGCAGCGTGGCGTGCGTGATCTCGACGCCGCGGACGCGGACCGGTTCGAGGACCGCGACCGGGGTGATGATCCCGGTTCGCCCGACCTGGACCGCGATATCCGTGATCCGCGTCAGCCCCTCCTGGGACGGGTACTTCCCGGCGATCGCCCAACGGGGGCTGCGTGTGACCTCGCCGAGGACCTCCCGGGCGGCGAAATCGTTCACCTTGATCACCACCCCGTCGGCCTCGTAGGGGAGGGTCGTCCGCTCGTCCGCGAACCACTCGTAGAAGCCGATCGCCTCCTCGATCCCGTGGCAGAGCCGGTAGAGCGGGTTGACCCGCAACCCGAGCCCGGCAAGCGTCTCGAGCAGCGTGATCTGGTCCTCGATCGTGATCCGCTCGACCCGCCCGGCGGCGTAGCAGTAGATCCGGAGCGGACGCCCGGCGGTCACCCGGGGGTCGAGCTGGCGCAGCGACCCCGCGGCGAGGTTGCGCGGGTTGGCGAACGGCGCCAGCCCTTCTTCCTCGCGGCTGCGGTTCAGCGACTCGAGGTCCGCCTGTTCGATGTACACCTCCCCGCGCGCCTCGATCAGGGAGGGGACCTTGCCGTCGAGCGGCCGAAGCCGCAGCGGGATGCTGTGAATCGTGCGCAGGTTGGCGGTGACGTCCTCCCCGTTCACCCCGTCCCCGCGGGTCGAGCCCTGGACGAGGCGACCGTCCTGGTAGACGAGCTCGACCGACAGGCCATCGAGCTTCGGCTCGACCACGTAGTCGACGCGCTCGACGTCGAGCGTCCGGCACACCCGCCGGTCGAAGTCCTGCAGCTCCTCGACGGAGAACGCGTTCGAGAGGCTCTGCATCGGCAGCGCGTGGACCGCCGTCTCGAATCCCTCCGCCGGCGGCGCACCGACCCGCTGGGTGGGCGAGTCCGGGCTCACCAGCTCGGGGTGCTGGGCCTCGAGCGCGACCAGGCGGGCGAACAGGGCGTCGTACGCCGCGTCGGAGACCTCCGGCTGGTCGAGAATGTAGTAGCGGTAGTCGTGGTGGCGGATCTCCTCGCGGAGCCGCTCGATCTCGTGTCTTGCCTCATCATCCATGGTGGCTAAAGGGTGGCGGGCGCCCCGCTCGATGTCAAGAGT
>CAZBWD010000125.1:0-1067 GCA_964495585.1 uncultured Thermotogae bacterium | reverse complement strand
GCGCCGCCTCGAGGATCCGCCAAGTCGTCAGGCAGTCCCCGAGGGCGTCGTGGGCGGTCCCCGGCTCGACCCCGAAGTACGCCGCGGCGGCCGAGAGCCGCTGCCAGGTGTAGTCTCCTCGCACCGGATCCCACTGCCCGTAGACCCGGGCGAACCAGCGCATCGCGCACCACGGGGCGAACGCTGGCACGGGCAGGCCGTAGCGGCGCGCGGTGTTCGAAAGCACGGTAAGGTCGTACTCGGCGTTGTAGATGACCACGCGGCGGCCGGTGAGCAGGTGCATGACCGCGTCGTGGATCGCGGGATAAGTCGGCCGGTCGCGCACGGCCTCGTTCGTGATCCCGGTGAGCGCGGTCGCCTCCGGCTCGATCGGCTTGCTCGGCCGAATCCGCTCGTCGAGAAGCGTCTCGCCGCGGTGGTTCACCACGGCGAGGCTCACGAGCTCCGGGCGCTCCAGACCGGTCGTCTCCGTATCGAGGACGAGGTAGTCCTTCCCCTCGAGGACCGCGCGGAGCTCCTCATACGGATCCGTCGCCCGATGGGGCGGTCCCTGCGCGCTCAGTCCTCCTCGGTCCACTCGCGGACCTTTCGCTTGATCTTCTCCTCGATCTTCTTGCCGAGCTCGTCCCAGTCCTCGTCCTCGGCGCTGCCCACCCAGCGGGCGAACCCGCGTTTGATCTTCTGTTCGACCCGGTCACCGATCTCCGACCAGTCCCGATCCTTGACCCGATTGAAGTGGAACGCGTGACGGACGTGCCCCGCGCCGATCCCGGTCCAGGCGAACAGGAGGATCGTGAGGAACCACAGCCCGGCGGCCTGCAGGTAGCCAAGCGGCGGCAACAGCCCCAGGTGGTGGGAGATGATGCCGTTCCACAGCATCATGATCACCCAGCTGAAGAAGAAGAACGCGGCGACCTCTCCCCCGGTGATCAGCTTCCTGAACATGTGCATTCTACGCACCTCCCGTGGTTCGTTGGGCCATTGTACTTCCCGATCGGATCCGGGTGAAGCACCAGTCTTCTCTCATTGAGAGATGAGCATGAGGACGTGAGCCGTCATGCCACTTT
>CAZBWD010000124.1:0-5518 GCA_964495585.1 uncultured Thermotogae bacterium | reverse complement strand
TTGCTGGCCGGTAAGCTCGACTTCGCCTTACCCACATGAAACAGCGAGGAGCCTTTTTCTTCCACTTCTCTTCCAACCTGATGGGGAGAAGACGGCGCCACCGGCAAGGGGTCAGTAGCACAGGCGTCGAGGAAGCAGACCAGCGAGGAACATGGGCAGCGAAGACCCGCAATCGCCGAGCCGGGTTCGACGTGCGGCGTGAGGAGCTACGCGTCGGCCAGCCCGATGCGCTTCAGGAGCGTCTGGAACCGAGGATGTTCTCTCAGCCCATCAAACGTAGGGACCTTCCGCAGAGCGGCAACATGGGACTCCCTGGCCGTTGCGGCGGCCTCGAGCCAATCGAGGGCTTCGTCGACCCTCCCAAGAGCGTAGAGAACGCCGGCGGCACAGATACGTCGATTCTGCCGTCCAGAACCATGCACGAGCGCGTCCAGCTCACCCTCTGCCTTCTCCGTCTCCCCTCGGCGAACATAGACGATGCCTCGGTCCATGTGAACGTGCGCATTCCAGAATGGATCTGCTCCACCGAACATGCGCTCCGCCGCGTCGAGTTCCTCGAGCGCCTCGTCGCAGCGATTTTGCTCGATGCAGCACTTGGCGATCATATTGTGCTCCCAATTCCAAGAAGGGTTCTGCCCCAGCACCTGGCGGTAGTAGCCGATCGCCTGGTCGTATCGGCGCCCGAAGTAGTGACAGTGCCCGGCATGATCGAGGATGGAGGGAGGCACCGGATTCCCGGCAACGGCCAGCGCTTTGCGGATCTCAACAAGCCCTTCCTCCAGCCGCCCTCGGCACATGATGCAGGTCGCCAGGTTCACGTAGCCGAAGGGTTTGTCCGGGTACTGTTCGATGGTCTGCCGAGTGATGGCCTCCGCGCGATCCCAGTCCCACGCCGCCGCCAGACTGTACCACAGACCCCACCAGGCGTCCTCGAGCTCCGGGTTGACCTCGAGCGCCATGCGATACTCGTCCACCGCCTCGTCCAGGCGACCGGCTTGATGCAAGCTCTGAGCGTAGGACAGGATCAAGCCCGCAGACAGCGGGTCGAGGGCGAGGGCACTCTCGCTTCGTGAACACGCCTCCTGAAGTCGCCCGGTGTGAGCCAACAGGCCCGCGTACCACTCGTGTGCGAGGGCGTAGTTGGGATTGAGCTCGATCGCCCGGAGGAACTCATCCTTCGCCTGCTTCACGTTACCATCGCTCTGCCAGAGAACGTACCCCAGCGTGGTGTGCGCCTCGGCGCAAGCGGGATCGAGCCCCAACGCCTGCTCGGCGTACGTCCTTGCCTTCTCGTGGCCCTCGACAGAGGAGATGGTCCCGATCAGCAGCAAGTAGGCGTCAGCCAGTCCAGTGAGGGCGCGCGCGTAGTCCGGAGCGATGATCAAGGCATTCTCGAAGAACGCGATCGCCTTCCGGCAGGCCGCCGGCGTTCGCCGGGAAAGGAAGAGCCGGCCCTTCGTGTACGCGGTACGCGCCTCAACGCTCACCGCATCCTCCCTACAGATCGCCCGCTCCTCCTTCGCCAGGAGCGTCACCTCGAGCGCCTCGGCAACCCGACGGGCGATCTCGCCCTGCACGCTCAGGACATCCTGCAGCTCCCGGTCATACTGCTCCGCCCACAGGTGCGCCTCATTCGCCGCGTCGACAAGCTGGACGAGGATCCTCGCCCTGCCCTCTATCCTCTGGGTACTCCCCTCGATGAGGCTTCCCGCGCGCAGCTCCCGCCCGATCTCCCGCACGGTCCGGCGCAGCCCCTTGTACTTGAGGACGCTGGTCTGGGCGATGACCTCCAGCCCCGCTACCTTGGACAGGGTGTAGATCAGCTCCTCGGTCATCCCGTCACTGAGGAGCTCGTTCGCGGGGTCCGCTCCTACGTTCACGAACGGAATCACTGCCACGCGACGCGGGTCGAGAGCCGATTCCTCCGTGGCCCGCCGGCTGATCTGCTCGTAGAGCGCGCGGGTCTCGGCCGCGGGCTCCACATCGAGGTGTTCACGCAGCGCCCGCACCCCCTCGCTGTATGCATCCAGCGCCTGTGCCCGCCAACCCGCCCTGTACAGATACTCCATCACCTGCCGCACCATGCCCTCGCGGTACGGCTCGAGCTGCAGTACCCGCTGGCAACAGGAGATCGCTTGTCTCAGCCGACCGAGCGCCTCGTAGCATTCTGCAAGCCGCGACAGCGCTTCCAGGTACTGATCGCGCAGCTGCGATCGTGAGCCTTCCGCCCACGCCTCGTAGCGATCCTCCACCAGGAGCTCGCCGCGATAGAGCGCCACTCCCGCTTCGAACACCTCGGCCGCCGCGCGGAGGTCCTTCGCCTCGGCGAGCGATTCGGCTCGGCGCAGCGCCTTTTGGAAAGCGAGCGTGTCGACCTCGGCATGCGTGGGATCGAACAGGTACCCCTGGCCGCGGCGGCGGATGAAGGACGAGTCGGTTCCCCGTTCGAGTCCCGGCTCCAGTGCCCGACGCAGCTCGCTCACCCGGCTGTACAGATTCTCCAGTCCCCGCTTCGGGCTCTCCCCTTCGAACAGCGCCTCGATCAGCTGGTCTTGCGTGAAGATCCGACCGGGCTCGGTCAGGAGGACCTTGAGGAGCGTCTTGGCCTTCTTCCGCCCCCACGCTTCATCGGGAATCAGCACCCCGTCTCGGAGGACCTCAAACGCTCCGAGAAGCCTTACTTCCATGCGCGGAGAGCCCGATCCCCCAGCACCAGAAGCACTCACGGTCCACTCCTTCGCTACGGCCTCCTGTGACTCGTCAACCCATCCTCCCTCGCGTCAGTCGTCGGCCAGACCAATGCGCCGCAAGACCGCTTGAAATCTGGGATGGGACCGCATCTCATCGAAACCGGGATCTTTGCCCAATGCCGCAACATGTGCCTCCCGCGCTGTGGCCGCGGCCTCGAGCCGCTCCATCGCCTCTTCCGTCCTCCCGAGCGCAAACAGGATGCCGGACATCGCAAGATAGCGGTTCCGCCTTCCGGGCCCGCGCATCAAGACCGCTAATTCAGCCTCGGCCTTCTCCGTCTCACCGCGCAGGGCGTAGATCTTGCCACGATCCATGTGGAGGTGTGCGTTCCAGAAGTCGTCCGCCCCGAGGGACGGACGCTCACCCCTATTGAGTTCGTCCAGCCCCTCGTCGTAGCGCCCTAACTGAAGGTAGCACTTCCCGATCGCGGCGTGAACGAACGTCCAGGTGGGGGTCTTCTTCAGTACCTGCTGCAGGTAGTCAATCGCCCGATCGTACTGCTCTGCGAAGTAGTGAGCGTACCCGGCGTGCAGCAGGATGAGCGGTGGCGTGGGATCACCGGCGACGGCCAGGGCTTTGTGAATCTCGGCCAAGCCCTCCTCGGAGCGCCGAAGACACGCCAGGCTTTGCGCCAAGTTCACGTGCGCGAACGGGTTGTCGGGGTACCTCTCGACACACCGACGGGTAACGACCTCCACCTGATCCCAGTCCCACTGGGCCGCCAAGCAGTACCACAGCCCCCACCACGCACCGTCCAGGGCGGGGTTAAGCTCTAGGGCCCGCTCGTACTGCTGCACTGCCTCCACTAGGCGTCCGGCCCAACGCAGGCTCTCCGCGTACGTCAGGTTGACCGTCGCCGACAGCGGGTCGAGCGCGAGTACGATTTCGCTCCGCGTGCAGGCCTCCTTCACCCTCCCCGTGTCGGTCAAGAGACCTGCATACCACTCGTGGGCCTGCGCGTAGTTGGGATTGAGTTCGATCGCCCGGAGCAACTCCTCTTCCGCGTTCTTCACATCGCCACCGTCCCAGAGGATGTATGCGAGCGTGGCATGCGCCTCGGCGCAGGAGGGATCGAGCTCCAGCGCACGCTGCACGTACCCCCTCGCCTTCTCCAGCTCCTCGCCAGAAGAGATGAGCCCGACCCTCAGCGCATAGACGTCCGCGAGCCCGGTCAGGGCACGCGCATAGTCCGGTGCAATCGCCAACGCCGTCTCGAAGCACGCGATTGCCTTCTCGTAGCCCGCACGCGTCCGCCGAGACAGGAAGAGCCGGCCCTTCATGTACGCGGTACGCGCCTCGGCACTCACCGCGTCCTCCCTGCGAATCGCCCGCTCCTCCTTCGCCAGGAGCGTCACCTCGAGCGCCTCCGCAACCTGGCGGGCGATCTCTCCCTGCACGCTCAGGACATCCTGCAGTTCTCGGTCGTACTGCTCGGCCCACAGGTGCGCCTCGTTCTCCACGTCCACGAGCTGTACCAGAATGCGTGCCGTGCCATCCGTCTTCTGTGTGCTCCCCTCGATGAGGCTTCCCGCGCGCAGCTCCCGCCCGATCTCACCCACGCTTCGCCGCTGCCCCTTGTACTTGAGCACGCTCGTTTGCGCGATGATCTCCAGCCCCGCCACCTTGGACAGAGTGTAGATCAGCTCCTCGGTCATCCCGTCGCTCAGGAACTCGTTCGCGGGATCCGCCCCTACGTTCACGAACGGAATCACCGCCACACGCCGCGGGTCGAGCGTCGGTTCCTCGTCAGCCTGTCGGTTGATCCGCTCGTAGAGAGAGCGCGTCTCGGCGGCGGGCTCGACGTCGAGGTGCTCCTGCAAGGCACGGACGCCTTCGTTGTACGTGCTGAGCGCCTGCGCCCGCTGGCCGGTCGCGGCCTGGTATTTCATCAACTGCCGCACCACACTCTCGCGGTACGGCTCCACATGAAGCACCCGCTGGCAGCAGGAGATCGCCTGCCGCAGCCGGCCCAGCGCCTCGTAGCACCCGGCGAGACGGACAAGCGCCTCTAGGTACCGCTCCCGCAGCTGCGCTCTCGTGTCCTCCGCCCATGCCTCGTAGCGGTCCTCCGGCAGAAGATCACCTCGGTAGAGTGCTAATGCCGCTTCGAATCGCTCCGCTGCTGCGGGGATGTCATTGGCCTCCGCATGTGCCTCCGCTTGCCGCAGCTCTCGCTGGAACGCGAGCGTGTCGACTTCAACGTGCGTGGGGTCGAACACGTACCCCTGCTCTCGGCGGCGAACGAAGGAGGACTCGGCACCCCGCTTGAGCTCAGGCTGCAAAGTGCGGCGCAGCTCGCTCACCCTGCCGTACAGGTTCTCCACTGCCCGTGCCGGATTCTCGCCCTCGAACAGCGCCTCGATCAGCTGATCCTGCGTGAACACCCGCCCGGGATCGGTGAGGAGGATCTTGAGGAGTGTCTTCGTCTTTTGCCGGCCCCACGCCGAATCGGGAACCGCTACGCCGTCCCGGAGAACCTCGAACGCTCCGAGAAGCCTAATCTCGAGAGGTCGAGAGCCCGCTTCCCAGCCATCAGACACACTCACGAACCGCTCCTTCGCTCGTTCTTCGCGCGATCGACAAACGATTCTAGGGCGAGAAGAAAGCCCGTTTCAACTGACTCGCCTCCCATGGCTTGGCGAATCTTCCAGGAAGTATCAGGAAGCTGGCAGAAAAGCGAAGGGTTCCCCTCCTACAGTCACACCATCTCAACACTAGTGTTCTGTCACGTCTGAAAAGTCGGGTAGAGCCGCGTTAGCTTGATGCG
>CAZBWD010000123.1:0-5542 GCA_964495585.1 uncultured Thermotogae bacterium | reverse complement strand
GTGGAGAATGCCTCCCACAGGAACGGGCGGTTCTCCACGCAACAGACCATTGATCCCACCTGGCTTTCCGACGCGTCTTGGCCGCTGGGACCGGACCGCAGCCCGGTGAGCTCGGCTTGGCTCGCACGGTGGTGCGAGAGGAGATCGCGGAGCTCCGGGGCAGCGAGGAGCGGCAGGTTCGCTGGGACGATGAGGACTGTCCGGCCGTGGATGCGGTCTTTCACCTGCCCGGCGGCGGCGCAATCGACCCGCTCGAGAGCCGGCTCGCTTTTCAGGTCCTCGGCCGGCTGATCGACCACGACCAAGAGCTCTACAGGCTCAAGCGCGCGAACGGCGGCGAGGACGTGCGCGATGATCGGACGGCCGCCGACGCGGTCGAGGAACTTCGCTCGTGCCGAGCGCAGGCGGGTTCCCTTTCCGGTGGCCAGGATGATTGCACTCAAGTCCTCTGCCATGAAACACCCGCATTCATGATACGCGACCGGCGGCACGCCGTTCAAGAAAATCCGCTTGCGGTGGGTCAACCCGCGTCGGTATACTCCTCCGAACCCAGGGTGAAGGAGGTGGCAATGACGGCGAGAGTCTTCTCGGGCATTCAACCGACCGGAACGCTTCACATCGGCAACTACTTTGGAGCGATCCGCAACTGGGCCGCCCTCCAGGACTCGCGGGCGTGCGTCTACTGCATCGTGGACTACCACGCGCTCACCGAGGTCGACCCGCAGACGCTGCGTGGCGCCTCGCGGGCGATGGCGCTCGACCTTGTCGCCTGCGGCATCGACCCGCAGCGATCGATCCTGTTCGTCCAGTCGGCCGTCCCCGAGCACGTGGAGCTTGCTTGGATCCTGGGCTGCGTCACCTCCTACGGCGACCTCACCCGCATGACCCAGTTCAAGGACAAGTCCGCCGGCAGGGCATTCGTGTCGGCCGGCCTGTTCAACTACCCGGTCCTCCAGGCGGCGGACATCCTGCTCTACCGCGCGACCGGCGTCCCGGTCGGTGAGGATCAGGTGCAGCACCTTGAGCTCTCCCGCCGGATCGCCCGGCGGTTCAACGCCCGCTTCGGCGAGTTCTTCCCCGAGCCCGAGTCGATCGTCGGCAAGGGCGCGCGGATCATGTCGCTCTTTGACCCCACGCTGAAGATGAGCAAGAGCGCCGGGGAGGCACACTACGTCGGGGTGATGGAGGAGGAGGAGGCGATCCGGCGGAAGGTCCGCTCGGCGGTGACCGACGTCGGGCTCACCCCCGGAGAGGAGATGTCCCCCGGGGTGGCGAACCTCTTCGAGATCCTCGAGCTCTGCGCCGATCCGGAGGCCGTCCGCGGCCTGCGCAAGGAGTTCACGGCGGGGACGCTCATGTACTCCCACCTGAAGGACACGGTCTTCGAGCGCCTGATGCGCGTGCTGCGGCCGATCCAGGCCCGCCGGGCTCAGCTTGAAGCGGAGGGGTCGGTCGATCGAATCCTCGCGGAGGGGGCAGAGAGAGCCTGCGCCATCGCGCGGGAGACGATGGCCACCGTGCGGGAGATGGCCGGCCTCACGTAGTCGAGTGTCGCGAGTTGTGAGTTGCCGGTCGGGAGTCAACCGCCGCTCCCTTTCAGGTCCTTGACGGACCCGGTGAGGTGACGAGCCTCCTCGTCCGCAACGGGGGTGCAAAGGCTAAAGTCAGGAGCTCCCAAGTCATCATCGCTTCGGGGCGATGGATCCCTCCCCTGTCTGCCGGACTCCTGACCCTTGACTCTCGGCCTCTTGACCCCTGACGCCGGACACTTGACTTTGAACTAGGGGGTTAGGAGAGCGGCGGTCCACGGACTGGAACCGATACCCGAGGAGGGGAGATGAACGACGCACGGTGGGGGACGCTGGAGAAGGCGGGCAAGGCTCTGGAGACGAGACTTCCCGAGAAGCCGCGGGTGGCCCTGGTGTTGGGGTCGGGGCTGTCGGAGGCATTCGGGGATCCCGGGAATGGGGAGCGGATCCCGTGGCGCGAGATCCCCGGCTTCCCGCTTCCCACGGTCGCCGGGCACACCGGCGAGTTCTGGGCGGGACGGATCGGGACGTGCAGCGTGCTCGTGCAGCGGGGCCGCACGCACTTCTATGAGGGCTACGGGCTCGACGAGGTCGTCTTCTCGACCCGCCTGTTCGCCTTGCTCGGGATCCGCACGCTCGTCGTGACGAACGCCTCCGGTGCGATCCGTCCCGACATCGCGGCCGGGGACCTCGTGCTGATCCGCGACCACATCAACCTCCTGGGGACAAACCCGTTGCGCGGACCGAACCTCGACCCGCTCGGTCCCCGCTTCCCTGACATGAGCGCGGCCTACACCCCCGCACTGCGAACGCTCGCCAAGGAGGTGGCCGCGTCCGAGGGGATCGCGCTCAAGGAGGGAGTCTACCTGGCGACGTCCGGTCCGTCGTATGAGACGCCGGCCGAGATCCGCGCCTTCCGTGCCCTGGGTGCTGATCTCGTGGGGATGTCGACCGTACCCGAAGTCATCGCTGCCGCACACGCCGGGATGAAGATCTTGGGGATCTCCTGCGCCACAAACCTCGCTGCAGGGGTGAACCCAGAGGTGACCCTCTCCCACGAGGAGGTCATCGAGACGACGAGGCGGGTCGGGGAGGCGATGCGCCGGCTGCTTCGCGCTGTCCTCATTCGGCTGGGAAATGCACAAGAATAGCGATCTGTCTTGCGTCTTGGGGCCTCCTCGGTATAATCACGCCGCCGCGCGGAAGGTGGGGTTATCCCCCTCCCGCGCGGTGAATCGGTTGATAGACCTCAGGAGGTTGTAGACATGGCCAACGGTTCAACCCTGAACCCATTCGAGATTTCGCAGCGACAGCTGGACAAGTCGGCGGAGGAGCTCAAGCTCGATCCGGGCGTGCACGCGGTGTTGCGTGAGCCCATGCGCACCCTGGAGGTGCACTTCCCCGTCCGCATGGATGACGGTATGACAAAAGTCTTCACTGGCTTTCGGGTTCAGTACAACGACGCACGCGGCCCGACGAAGGGCGGAATCCGTTTCCACCCCGAGGAGACGATCGACACGGTGCGGGCGCTGGCCGCGTGGATGACGTGGAAGTGCGCCGTTGTGGACATCCCCTACGGCGGGGGCAAGGGCGGAGTCATCTGCAACCCCAAGAAACTGTCCATGGGTGAGTTGGAGCGGCTCTCGCGCGGCTACATCCGGGCCATCGGTCGGTTCATCGGCCCCGAGCGGGACATCCCGGCGCCGGACGTCTACACCACGCCGCAGATCATGGCCTGGATGATGGACGAGTACTCGAAGATGGTCGGCTACAACACCCCCGGCGTCATCACCGGCAAGCCGATCCCGGTCGGTGGGTCGCTCGGACGGGGCGACGCCACCGCCCGCGGTGCGGTGCACACGATTGTCGAGGCCGCCAAGGTTATCGGCCTCAACCTGAAGGGCGCCACCGTGGCGATCCAGGGCTACGGGAACGCCGGATACTTCGCGGCGAAGCTGATGCGGGAGATGGCGGGCAGCAAGGTCGTCGCGGTGAGCGACTCCCGCGGCGGTGCGCAGTCCGCGTCCGGCATCGATCCGGAGGCCGCGTCCCAGCACAAGAACAAGACCGGCTCGGTCTCAGGCCTCGCGGGGTGCCAGCCGATCACCAACGGGCGGATCCTGGAGATGGACGTGGACGTCCTGATCCCCGCAGCGATTGAGAACGTCATCACACAGGAGAACGCCGGTGCGGTCAAGGCGAAGATCGTCGCCGAGGCGGCGAACGGGCCGACCACCCCAGAAGCCGATGAGATCCTGCACAAGAACGGCAGGTACCTCATCCCCGACTTCCTGTGCAATGCGGGCGGTGTGACCGTTTCCTATTTCGAGTGGGTACAGAACGTCGCCGGGTACTACTGGAGCCTGGAAGAGGTGCACGAGCGGCTGCGCACGAAGATGGTCGACGCGTTCCACGCCGTGCACAAGATGGCGCAGGAGAAGAAGGTCGACAACCGGACCGCGGCCTACATGGTCTCGATCCAGCGCGTCGCTGAGGCGATGCGCCTGCGCGGCTGGGTCTAGCCACAACGCGGAAACGTGTTTTGCCCTCCGGGCTCTCTTTGCAAAGGGCCCGTTCACTTTTTACCTTCGTAGTGGAGGGCGCGCGTGGGCCACGGCTGGTATACTTCCTTTATCATGAGCGGTCGAGGCCGCGTCCATCACCGGTCTGGCCGACAAGGAGGCACGGATGATCGACCACGGACGGCGACTCGGGCGCCTGCGCGAGGCCCTTGGAGCCGAGAGGCTCGATGGGGTCCTGCTTCTTCCCGGGGCCAACTTCACCTACTACACAGGCATCGAGAAGGGGCAGAGCGAGCGGCCGCTCGTCCTCTTCCTGCCCGAGGGCGGGATGCCGTTTCTGCTCGTGCCGCGCCTCGAGGAGGCCGCCACACGGGAGGCGCTCCCCTACGAGGCGACGGCCATCGTCTATACCGACGAGGAGGGCTACGAGAAGGCGTTTGCCGCCCTGGGGGCGAGGCTCTCGGGAAAGCGGATCGGTGTCGAGGTCCGGAACATGCGGCTGCTCGAGGCGTGGCAGGTCGAAGCGCACGCACCGGGCTGCCATCTGGAAGCGATCGATCCGGTCCTCTCGCAGTTGCGGATGGTCAAGGACAGGGAGGAGATCGCCGCGATACGCGAGGCGGTCCGCATCACGCAGGCGGGGCTGCAGGCAATCCGCGAGCGCATCCGTCCGGGGCAGAGCGAGCGCGATGTGCAGCAGGCCCTCCACCTCGAGCTTCTGCGCTGCGGCGCGCAGGGCCTGGGGTTTGACCCGCTCATCCTCTCCGGACCGCGGGCGGCACTGCCGCACGCCGGTGCCTCGGACCGTGAGCTTGAACCGGGGGACTGCCTGATTCTCGACTTCGGCGCGCGGGTCGGGACGTACGCCGCGGATATCACGCGGACCTTCGCGATTGGAGAGGCACATCCGCGCCGGGAGGGGATCTACGAAGTGGTCCTCCAGGCGAACGCCGCGGCGCGGCGGACCGCCGGACCCGGGGTAATGGCCGGCGAAGTGGACCAGGCGGCACGAGCGGTGATCGAGGACGCAGGATACGGGCCGTTCTTCACCCACCGCACCGGCCACGGGCTGGGGCTCGAGATCCACGAGCCGCCGTACATCGTCGCCGGGGATGCGACACGCCTGGAACCAGGGATGACCTTCACGATCGAGCCGGGGATCTACCTGCCGGGCGAGGCCGGCGTGCGGATCGAGGACGATGTCGTCATCACGCAGGGCGGCTGCGAGTCCTTGACCACCTTCCCGCGGGAGCTCTCCATCCTGTCGCGTAAGGCTTAGTCTGTGTCCGTCGGGCAGCATGCCCGGATCGAGAAGAGGTGGGGGATCGGTTGGGCGAGGCCCCGGATTGCGAAGCGCTCCGGGCCCTGTTCTGTGCGCCAGGCATGTCATGTAACCAGGAGGTGGAAGTCCTTTGCGGTCCGTAATGGCCGGAACCGCTAGTGTCATGTCCGACAAATAGGCTAGACTAAGCATTCTGGCTCTGCTGCGCC
>CAZBWD010000122.1:0-5560 GCA_964495585.1 uncultured Thermotogae bacterium | reverse complement strand
CGGGAAAACCTGACAGCATCGCCCTTTCCGCTGTTGTCACCTCGGGAAGTTCAGTGTAGGGGTTGAGGTCGATCTCCCGGATCATCGGAAGATCAAGGCTCAGTGCCCCCAAGGCGTGCAGCGTCCCGCAGAGCGCCTCGAGGTCCACCGCCGGGTGGCCGCGGAACGCCTGAAGCAGCGGGAAGGCGCGGATCGCGCCGATCATGCGCCGCGCCTGCGCCCGTGACAGCGGAGCCAACCCGAACGAGACGTCCTTCAGCGCCTCGACGAATGTCCCCCCCACTCCGAACATCAAGACCGGACCGAACGCGCAATCGCGGTTCATCCCGAGGATCAACTCCCGGCCGGAGAGCGTGGGTTGAACGAGGATCCGCCCCACCTCCCACCCCTCCCGCGCACTCAGGGCGCTCAGCCGATCGAACGCCTGCCGGAGCTGCGCAGGGCTTCCGATCCCCGTGACGACCGCCCCCCGCTCGAAGCGGTGATAGAGACCCGGCGCATCGACCTTGACCACAACGGGAAAGCCGACGTCGTTGGCGAAATCAATTGCGCCCTGCGCGTCATCCGCGTAGGCAAACCGGCAGACCGGGATCCCGTAGGCGGCGAGAACCGCCGCGCCCTCCTCGAAGCTCAGGCTGTCCCGACCGGCGCCAGCGGCACGTTCGACAATGGCCCTCGCCGCTTCACGGTCGAACCGGTCCTCCGGCTCCGGGGCTCCATTGATCCGCATCAGCTCACCCACCTGGCACAGGGACTGCAGCGCGTCGACCGCGGTCTCCGGCATCGTGTAGACGGGAATCCGCGCTGCCCGAAGGTGGCGGCGGAATGCGGTGACGGCATCGCTGTGGCTGAGGGTACAAACGAGCACGGGTTTGTCCGGCATCTGTCGCGCGACGCGCAGGATCCCCTCGGCCACTGCCTCGGGCCGCTCCTGGAACACGAGCGGCGGGCGGAAGATAACGATCGCGGCATCCACTGCAACAAGGCCCTCGCGCAGTGCCCGCTCGTACTGGGCGGCATCGGCCGTGGCGATCATGTCGATGGGATTCCTCAAGCCCGCCTCCGCGGGAAGGAAGTCCGCAAGCCGCTTTTGGACCTTCCCTGACATCGGGAGCACCTCGATGCCGGCCCGTTCGCAGGCGTCCGCCGTCAGGATGCCCGCCCCGCCGGCGTTCGTCAGGATCACGACCCGCCGGCCCTTGGGAATCGCGCCCCACTTCGCCGCCCCCAAGACGGTGAGGCTCTCGCGGATCGACGACACGCGGATCGCGCCGCTCTGTGCAAGGAAGGCATCGACGATCCCGTCTGAGGTGGCGAGAGACCCCGTGTGCGAGGCGACCGCAGCGGCCCCGGCCTTGGTGCGGCCGGCCTTCAGTACGACGACTGGCTTCTTGCGGCCGATCTCCTCCATACAGCGGCGAAACCCCGCGGGATCAGCGAAGCTCTCGAGGTACAGGTAGATCAGCCGGACGTGTTCCTCCTTCGCGAGGTGGGCGAGGAAGTCGTTCTCCGTCAGCCCGGCACGGTTGCCCAGGTTGATGAACTGAGAGACGCCGAGTTCCATCTCTGGAAAGAACTCGAGGACCGTCTCGCCGAGGGAGCCGCTCTGGGAGATGAACGCGATCTCCCCATCCTCGGGGAACCACCGAGAGAACGAGGCGTTGAGCATCGCAGACGGGGTACTGTTGATGATCCCCATGCAGTTCGGGCCAACGACGTTCAAATCGTAGCGGGCGATGAGCTCCCGCAGCGCCCCCTCCCGCTTGACCCCTTCCGGCCCGCTCTCCTTGAACCCCGCCGTGATGATGACGAGATTAACCATCCCTATCTCACCGCACTGCGCGACCGCATCGAGAACGAGGCCCCTGTTGATCGCGAGGACCACCAGGTCGACCGGCTCGGGAAGCGCCGCCACCGAGGGGAAACAAGGAAGTCCCTCCACGGTGTCGTACTTCGGGTTCACCGGGTAGACCACCCCGCGGTACCCGCAGCGCTGGATGTTCCTCAAGATTTCCCCGGCGACCGACCCCGGGCGGGAGCTCGCCCCGACCACGGCGACCGAGCCGGGCACCAGAAGCTTGGAAAGGTCTTTAGCCATCGGCTTCGGCCCTCACCCGTTCAAGTGAGCGGTTCGAGCAGCGAGCAGGCCTTCCTCCTCGTGCGGATCCCGCGATCCGGTGATGAAAAAAACTAGGTGAGATCAGAGTCTAATCCGCCGCAGGGAGAACGCAACAGGTGGGACCCCGACCCGGAACGAGGAACGTCTCACACGAGGGATGACCAACGTCGGGGACAAGCCACGGCGCTGCCCCCGATCCCGTTTTTCGTCACCGCGTTTCCGTGCCTGCCCCGTTGAGCCTTGCCCAACAGGGGTGCCCGACGATGGTTCGTGCCCCCAGTTCCCGGACTTTAGTACTTCGCTAGCGACCGGAGGGTAGGCGCCGCACCCAACGAACGGCGCGACGCCCCCGCTCCATGCTACGGCAGGATGCCCCGCAAGACGCGCCCGAACGCCGAGAGGTCGATCCCCGAGAAGTTGATGGAAAGGGAGATCCGGTGCGTCCCGGCAAGCGTCGGGTGGGTGATGTAGGCGTAGTCGATGACGAACCCCTGCACGTTCACCCCGAGGCCGACGGTGAACGACATCCCGCCGGGCTGGTTGAACAGACCGGTGCGAATCGTGAAGTTGCGGACCGGTTCATAGGCGATCCCCACATGCAGCGCCCCCCCGCCGAGGTCGATGTCGGTCGCCAGGAGAACCACTCCCGCGACCCGCGCCGAGGCGCCCAGGCTGAGGTCCATCGCCAGGGATTCCCCGTGACCGGTGAAGTTCAGGCTGCCGAACAGGTTCGTCGCCGAGATCCCAATCGCCATGTCGCTCAGCCCAATCGGCCCGAGGGTCAGGTTGGCGAAGGTCATCCGGTAGGCGAGGTCGAACGAGAATCCGCCTCCCTGGGCCGTGCCCACCGTCTCGGTGACGTACTTGAGCCGCCCACCCAGCGAGAAGGAAAGCGGCAGGCTGCGCAGGTAGGGAAGGCCCTTGGAATCCAGGCCAAAGCCGAAGAGGATCGCGTTGCTTCCGAAGGAGAGCGTGCCGGTCGGTTCTCCCGACGCGTTGTACCCTTGGATTCCCCCGGAATCGAGCATCAGAAACCCGATCCCCCAGTTGCGGAACGCCAGGGCGAAGGCGCTGTAATTCGCCATCCCCAGGTAGGAGGCGAAGAACGAGTTGAAGCTGATCCCCGGCAGCGCGGCGAGCCCCGCCGGGTTGTAGTAGAGCGTCTCCGCCCCGTCGGCGAGCGAGATCGCCGCCCCGCCTTCTCCCAACGCCTGCACCCCCGGAGGGACGTCGAGGACAGAGACAGCGGTCTGCTGACCGAACCCCAGCACGCCGCACAGCCCCACGCCCAGGAGGGCGGCCACCGTCAGGATGAGTGTCTTTTTCACTTTATTCCCTCCCTCATCTCGTGATCAGGATCTTGAAGGTTGTCGGCGGGATCGCGCCGCCCGTGGCGCTCGTGGCGGTGACGACGCAGAGGTAGAGGCCGTTGGGCATCTCAGCCCCCGCGTCCGAGGTCAGATCCCAGACGTAGGTCGAGCTGCCCGCCGGGAGGTTCACCTGGCGGACGAGCGCACCGGCGAGGTTGTAGATCCGCAGGATCGGGCTTGTCGCGCCGGCCGGCAGGTAGTAGGCGATCGTCGCCTGGGTCGCGGCCGGGTTCGGGTAGGCGTGGACTTGCGTCTGTGCTGGAGCGCTGACGGTGACGCCGTGCGTCACGGCCGGACTATCGGCCCCCTTGTCGTCGGTGACGATCAGGCTGACCGTGTAGGTTCCGGTCACGGTGTAGGTGTGCGTCGGGTTCTGCGCAGTGCTCGTCGTCCCGTCGCCGAAATCCCACGCATAGGTAAACGGGGTTCCCGCAGTTTGATCCGGATCGGTCACTGCCGAGGTGAATGTCACGACCTGTCCCACCGTCGGGGTCGACGGCGCAAAGCTGAAGGCGGCGACCGGCGGGGTGTTCCCGACAGCCAGCGTCTTCGTCACTGTGTCTTCGGCGCCCTGGTTGTCCTTCACGGTGAGGCTGATCGTGTAGGACTTCTTCTCGGCGAAGGCGTGCGTCGGGTTCTGCTGCGTCGAGGTCGTTCCATCGCCGAAGTCCCACGCCCAGCTAGCTACTGTCCCGTCGGGATCGGTCGACTTGTCGGTGAACGTCACGGCTTGGCCGGTGTTCGGCGCGGTCGGCGTCCAGCTGAAGTCGGCGACCGGCGGCTGGTTTGGCGGCGCCGTCACAGTGATCGTCTTCGTCTTCGTCCCCGGTGCCCCGCGGGCGTCGGTCGCCGTCAGCGTGACGTTGAACGTGCCGCCGTTCGGGTACTTGTGGGTCGGGTTCTGCTGCGTCGAGGAAGTTCCGTCGCCGAAGTCCCAGGCGTAGCTCGAGATCGCGTCGCTGTCGGGGTCCGTCACATTGGCGGTGAAGGTGATCGTGTCCTTGTAGGTCGGGCTTGCCGGGGTGTAGGTGAAGTCGACGGTCGGCCGGTGGTTGATCTGAAGCGTCCACGCACTTCCGTTGGCCGACTTGACGTAGGATTTGCTGCCCTCGAAGTGGTACACATCCGTCTTCAGCGTCAGGGTGTGGCCGGCGGTCACCGTCTCCGGGCCGGCGAGGGTCACGTAGATCAGAAGGTCGGTCGCCGAGCCCTGGGCCTTGTCAACAACGACGTTGTTCTGTGTCGGGTAGATCTTGACGCCGCCGCTGCGCAGTCCGGTGAGGTCGGTCGCCTGCCCGAGCAGTTGCTCGGTCGCCGTCGCGCTGTCCTTGCGATAGACCTCGATCTTCGCGACGTCGGTCCCCGCCTCGGCAGAGCCGAGGTTGGTGATGACGATCGGGTTGATCGTTACGTCGTTCGTGTTCTGGTCCTTGTCAACCAGATGGACGTCTTGAGCGAGGAACCGCTGGCCGGAGTAGGCGGTACCGCCGGACGGCGGATTGACGTTCTCTACGATCTCGAACCCAGGACTGTACAGTGTCACCGCGGTCGGGTAGGTCACCTCAGCCGACCAGTATGCGGTGCCTCCAGGCGGCTCCTCCCCTCGGACCATCACCGCGGGCCGCAGGGTCTGACCGGCCGCGCCGTCCGCGACGTTGTAGGTGATCGTGATCTCCTGCGAACCGTTCTTCGCTACCGTAGGTCCCGACAGAGCTACTGTAATACCCGTCTGGAGGTTCGCAAGATCAGCCGCCGGCACCGTAGTCGTCGTCCCGTTGATCGCAACCTTGATCGAGCTCAATTCGGCGCCGGTTGCGGTGCCAGTATTGCGAATGATGATCCCGGTAATCTTCACGTCATTGTTGTTTACATCGTTGTCTGTGACCTTGACGGTCTGTACGAGCGACTCACCGGTCCCGGTCTCCGCCACCCCGGAGGCCGGCGGCGTGCTCTCATCGCTGATCGCCTCGAACCCCTGTTTGCGGATCGTCTGCGTCGTCGTTGCGGCGATCGACTGCTCGTAGTCGATCCCCCCCTCGGTGACGTACACCGTCACCCGCGTGCGGATCGT
>CAZBWD010000121.1:0-5596 GCA_964495585.1 uncultured Thermotogae bacterium | reverse complement strand
GTCCCACTCCGCCCGTTTCACCGCCCCCACGGCCGCACGCCACTCCTTAGGAGAGAACGGCGAGAATGGGGTCTCGACCTGGACCGGAACGATCAGCCCGAGCCGCCAGGCCATCGCCTAGAACCCCCGTCGCGGCAGGGCGTAGACCGACTTCCAGCCCAGCGAGCCCGGCTCCTTGAGGTACGGCGCCATCTCCTCCTGCGTGCGCAGGGTGACCTCCTCCACCGGTGGCACCGTCCCCGGCGGGAACCGCTCGAGGATCTCGTCGTGCACCAGGGTCAGGTAGCGGAGGATCGCTGCCACCGGCCGTCTGGCCTTCTTCGCGTCGGCGACCGACGGCCTGCCCACCGCACCGTGCGGGGTGGCAGCGAGCTCGATCGCGACGTGCCCCTCCCCCTCGGACCAGCGGTGCGGCCGCCCGTACGGGTCGACCGACGTGTCGAAGTGGCCCCCCGGGAGGTAGCTTCGGCCCTCCCCGTCGACGGCGTGGCACATGTCGATCATCCCCGCGGGGAAGAGAAGAAGCCCCAGGGAGGTCTCGGCCTCCGCGGAATGGATGAAGTCGGTCTCCCAACCGGTCTTCTCGCAGGGGACGAAGAACTCCCGCACGCAGCGGTGCCAGTCGAAGATCTGGTAGACGCCCGGCAGCTGGTAGCGGTACATGAACTCCTGCAGGGCGGATTCGAGCATCCACAGCTGCCCGTGGTTGTTGATGATGAGCTGCTTGCGGAACCCGTCGTTCCACAGCCCGAGCATCACGTTGATCAGGGTCTCGCGCACGACCGCCTCGGGAAGGATCACGGTCCCCGGCATCCCGATGTGGTGGTAGGGATGGCCACCGTAGTTGAGCGGGCTGAACGCGAGGTTCACCGGATGGCCCTGCCCGCGCGTGTAGCGCCACAGCCCCTCGATGAGCTGGGTGACCTGGAAGAGGTCGTGCCCGGAGCAGGAGTGATCGCCGTGCCGCTCGGTGCTCGCCACGGGGAGGATCACGATATCGTTCCGGCGCCGGTTCGCTTCCACCGACGCCCGCGGGGTCGTCTGGATGTACGCCCCGGGCGTGGCGAGCTGCGACGGCGAGGGGATCCCATACTGCCCGAGGATGGCGTCGATTTCGGCCTCCGAGGCGTCCCAGACCTCCTTCTTCAGCCGGCCGACCTGGGAGTCCTCGAACACGATCGCCGGGTGGTCGGTGGTCATCCACATGGACATGTGTCCTCCTTTCAAGGTCTGATGATGATCTTCCCGTCCTCGCGGCGGGTCGCCTTCTCCAGGGCGTCGAGTGCCCGGGGAAGCGGGAAGCGGGAGGTGATGATCTTCGCGTTGTCGACGAGGCCGGAGCCGAGCAGCCGGATGACCGACGGGAAGATCCCGTGCCCGGAGTGCCCCTGGGCGCCGTAGAGCTGGCCGCGGCGGACCTGGAACCGTTCGAGGTACATCGGCACGCGCTTCGCCGCCCGTCCGATGACCGCGATCTTCCCGTTCACCGCCAGGGTGGCCTCCATCTCGGGGATCGTCTTCTCCGGCGCGCCGGCCGCCTCCACGGACAGGTCGGCGCCCTCGCCGTGTGTGATGTCCATCACCGCCGCGGCCGGGGTGACGTCCGCCGGGTCGAAGACATGGTCGGCACCGACCGACTCGGCGAGTTCGCGGCGAACCCCCGAGACCTCGAAGGCGATGACCTTGGCCGCGCCGGCGGCCTTGGAGAGCTGGATCGCCCCGAGTCCGATCGGACCCGCGCCGTAGACGACGACGTAGGCGCCGGGGCGGAACCCGCCCGCCCGTTCGAAGACGCCGTTGTAGGCGACACACGTCGGCTCGGTCGTCGCAGCGACGTCCCACGCTGTTCTCTCGTCGGGGTAGCGCTCGAAGATCGCATCGATCGGCCAGCACAGCTTCGCCGGGACGACGATCGCCTCAGCCATCGCTCCGTCGATGGTGAACCCGATCTCCTCGAGGTTCTCGCAGTGGTTCGGGAACCCGTCGCGGCAGGTGCGGCAGTGACCGCACCAGACCATCTCCTCGACCGTCACCCGGTCGCCGACGGAGAACCGCTCACCCTCCGGCCCGGGACCGATTTCGAGGATCTCCCCTGAGAACTCGTGCCCGATCACCGCCGGGAACTTCGTCAGACCGGGGTAGAGGATGTAGTCGTCGGGGTCGTGCTCGTAGAAGTGGATGTCCGACCCGCACACCCCACAGGCGCGCACCCGCAGGAGCACCTCTCCGGGGCCAGGCTCCGGCTGAGGGATCTCCTTGAGCTGCAGCTTGGGGTGCCGCCAGACGTTGAACCCCTCCACCGCCTTCCCCGTCGCCTCCTCGAACCGGGAGACCCGATACCCCGACCTGGGCTCCCACTGCGCCGAAAGCACTAGCCCCTTCATGGCTCCTCCTTGCAAACGTTTGCTTGCGCTAAATCCGTATTATACCCTGTGTTTTCTCCTCGACAAACCGCGCAAGCGCACCGCTAAGAACCGAGACCGGGATCGACGTCGGCGAGCCGGACCGGACGGCCGGACTCCAGGGAGCGACGAGCCGCGTGGCCCATGACGACGGGCATCCGGCCGTCGCGCCCGGTGACCGGAGGCTCCCGCGAGGCGACGAGGGCGTCGATGAACGCCTGCGCTTCCGCTACGTAGGCCTCGGCGTAGCGGTCGAGGAAGAAGCGGTGGAGCGGTGCGCCGCGATCCCCCGCTTCATCGGAGAGGAGGACTTGGTCGAGCTTCGGGTTCTCGACGAGAACCCGCCCGGCGCTTCCGAGCACCTCCAGCCGCTGGTCGTACCCGTAGACCGCACGACGGGAGTTATCAATCACCCCGATCGCACCGCGGGCAAACCGCAGGGTGACCGCGGCGGTGTCCACATCGCCGAGCGCGCCGATCGCGGGGTCCACGAGGACCGCGCCGGCGGCGTACACCTCCTCAACTTCGTCGGCCATGACGTAGCGGGCCATGTCGAAGTCGTGGATCATCATGTCGAGGAAGATCCCTCCGGAGACCTTGACGTACTCCGGCGGCGGCGGGGCCGGGTCGCGGCTCGTGATCCGCAGGACCTCCGGCCGCCCGATCGCCCCGGCGGCGATCAGGTCGTGGGCGCGGCGGAACCCCGAATCGAAGCGGCGGTTGAACCCGACCTGCAGAAGGATCCCCGCGTGATCGGCCGCAGCGAGTGCACGATCGATCGCCGCAAGGTCGAGGGCGATCGGCTTCTCGCAGAAGACGTGCTTCCCGCGCTCCGCCGCGTGCTCGATCAGGGCGGCGTGGGTGTCGGTGCTCGAGCAGATGAACACCGCATCGACCCCACGGTCCTCGAGGAGCGCCCCTGGGTCGTCGAACGCCTTGGGAATCGAGAGCGCCGCGGCGCAGTCCCGCGCCACGCCTGAAACGACGTCGGCGACTGCGACGACGGTCGCACCACCCACCCGGCGGACGAGGTTTTGGGCGTGCAGCCGCCCGATCCGTCCCGCCCCGATGATCCCGACCCGAATCAGCTTTCTCATGACGCCTCCTTCACCCGTGTCGAGCCATCTCCAGCCCATAGGCCGCAGCAAGCGCCTGGCGCGCGCTGCGGTACGCCTGCCGCGCCACGCTCAGGGCATCGGCCTCGCCGTAGCGCGGATGAAACACCTCTACCGAGGCCGGGCCGCGGTACCCGCCCGCGAGGATCGCACCCAAGAGCGCCGCAATCGGAAGCCCTCCCTCCCCCGGCAGCACGCGATCCGCGTCCCGAAGCGCCTCGGCCCCCTCCTCGCCGGTGAGGGCGTCAGAGAGGTGGACAAGTCCGATCGCCCGCGGATCGATCGCCCGCAACTCCGGGCATTCAGTCCGGGAGATCGCGAGATGGAACGTGTCGAGCACGACCGGGATCCCGAGATCGACGGTGATCTCCAAAGCGCCCGCCAGGTTGGGAAAGGCATGACTAGGGAATCCGATCAGCTCATAGAGGAGCGACACGCCGTGGTCGCGCGCCTCCTCGACGAGGTTGCAAAGCGCCGCTCTCGCCGCGGCAGGGGAGACCACGCGGCCGGGCCGCCCCGGGACCACGATGACCTGCCGGATCGAGAACCGCTCCGCCAGCGAGAACACCTCCCGCGCACGGGCGGTGAGCGCCCCCGGATCGAGCTCAAAGACGCCCTCGAGCCCGTTCAACGGCAGCCACAGCATCCCGGAATCATCGAGAATCTCGAGCGCACGGTCGCGGGTCCCCCGCCGTTCGCAGTCGCGCAGCGCGGGGACCCGCGGCTCGTAGGCCACAAACCCCGCGGCACGGGCAGCCTGGATCCCGGTCTCGAGATCCGCGGCGGGGATCGTCGCCCCGTTCAATCCCAACCGGAGCTCCGCGGACACGTCGATTGACGCCCCATCCTGTGCCTTCTCGCGGGTCATCCGACGACCTCCTGCGTGCCCGCGACCGGTTTCCCCGCCGGGCCTGTCACGCGGGGCGGCGCGGTGGTCGAGCGGACCACGAGGCGGGGTTCGAGAACACGGTGAAGCGCGCGGCTCCTGCGGCCGGCGATGACCGACAGGAGCCAATCCCCGGCAATCCGTCCCATCTCAAGGGCGGGCTGGGCCACGGTCGTCAGCTGAATTCGAGGCAACGAGGCGTAGGCGATGTCGTCGTAGCCGACGAGCGACAGGTCACCGGGGACGGACAGGTCGAGCTCCTCGGCCGCCTCGAGAACGCCGAGGGCGATCACGTCGTTCGCGGCAAAGATCGCGGAGGGTCGGTCGGGCAGGGTGAGCATCCGGCGGCCCGCCTGGCGTCCGGCCGCCTGCGTGAAGTCGGAAAAGATGACCCAACCCGCGCGCGCTTCCAGGTTATGCGCTCGGAGCACAGCGTGGTAGGACGCCATCCGGTGCTGGGTCGCCTGGATGTCCGGCGGCCCGCCGATGAACCCGATCCCGCGGTGACCGAGTCCGACGAGGTGCACCACAGCGAGCTGCGCCCCCTTTCGATCGTCACCCACCACGTACGGCGCATCAACGGTGTCGCAGAGCCGCGAGACGAGGATGAATGGGGTCCGCGCCCTGCGAAGCTCCCTCACGTGGGGGTCCTCGACCGTTGCCGAGGCAAGAACGATCCCGTCCACGCGCTTGCGGCGCAGGAGCTTCACGTAGCTCGACTCGCGATCGGCCCGTCCCGCCGTGTCGCAGAGCATCACCCCGTAGCCGAATCGGTGCGCCGCCTCCCCCACGCCCTGAGCAATGTCGGAGAAGAACGGGTTTGTGATGTCCGCGACGACCAGGCCGATCGCGCCCGAGGAGCCCTTCACCAAGCCACGCGCGAGCTCGTTCCGTTCGTAGCCGAGACGCGCCGCAGCCTCTTTCACGGCGCGCTTCGTCTTCTCGCTGATGAGCGGACTGTCGCAGAGCGCGCGAGAGACGGTCGACGCGGACACCCCGACCCGCCGCGCGATGTCCTTGATCGTCACCATCGCTCCTCCTTCAGGCGCGCCGCCACCGACGCCGCAGTGCCGGGAAACGGCCCGTGGACCTCCATCTTGAGCGAGGTGACCGCGGCGGCGTACTGGCTGGCACGGGCTGGACCGGCGGACAGCCGCCGCGCCACGTACGCCGAGAAGCAGGTGTCGCCGCGC
>CAZBWD010000120.1:0-5641 GCA_964495585.1 uncultured Thermotogae bacterium | reverse complement strand
TTCGTGCGCGGGGCCGGGTCGTGGGTGACGTTGGCCCAGGAGGCCGGCGGGTCGTGCTCGTCGACTAGCGCGTCGAAGGTGATGTAGTGGATCCCGTTGATGTCGACCTCCGCGTTCAGGTGGTCGTGCCCCTGGAACACGGCGATCACCCTGCCCGAGGCCTCGAGCACGCTTCGCACCTGCGCAGCGTCGATGATCTCCGGTCCGCCGGAGAGCAGGTCGAACGCCTTGTCAAGCCGCTGGTGCACGCAGACGATCGTCGGCTTGTCGGTCGCCGCGAGGTCGGCCTTCAGCCAGTCGAGCTCCGCCGGCGAGATGTTCCCGACCACCACCCAGCCGACGTGGTCGAGGTCGTTCCCCTTCTTGTCGTACTGCGCGTCGAGGATCACGAAGTGGTAGGCGCCCGCGTCGAAGCTCTCGTAGGTCTTCGTCGCGGCGGTGTGGGCGAGAAACTGCGCCTTCGAGAGGTCGTAGACGTCGTGGTTCCCGATGACGTAGTACCGCGGGCCGTTGAAGGTCGCGTAGATCGCCTCGGCCTTGTCGAGGATCCCGGGGATACGCGCGGCGTCGCCGAGCGGCGCGCCCATCACGAACCGGCCGTTGACGAAGTCGCCGAGCTCGATCACGAGGTCGGCGGGCCAGGCGTTCATCGCGTCGATGCACGCGGTGAGGCGCTCCGCGTAGTTCGTCATGACCTTCCCCTCGTTCGGGGAGTCCGTGTCGTGGGCGTGAAGATCGGTGAAGATCCCGACATGGAGCGGCGCCTCCGACGAGGCGGTCTGCGCGGCGGCCCCCAGGAAGCCGACGAGGCAGATTCCAAGCAGAAACACGATGAAGAGAGCGTCCCGTTTCATGACATCCCTCCATATGACAGATCGGTAGACAGGCTAGCACGCTCGCGGCCCGGTGGCAAGGCGGGTCCCTTGTCCCCGGCGGGGCGCGGGGCTACCCTCTGCCGGGCGCTCCGCGGCGCGGACGCGCCGAGATCCCAAGGGGAAGGCGGGAAACGCACGTGAACATGACGATCCGCGAGATCCAGCAGGCGGTCCACGAGACCGCGGTGGTGCACGGATGGTGGGAGGCGGCCCGGCCGGCGGGCGAGGTCCTGATGCTCTTGGTGACGGAACTTTCCGAGGCGATGGAGGCCTACCGGAAGGGGAACCCGGAGAGCGACAAGATCCCGGGGTTCTCCAAGATGGAGGAGGAGCTCGCCGACGTCGTCATCCGGCTCCTCGACTACGCCGGCAGCGAGGAGTTCGACATCGAGGGCGCACTGCAAGCGAAGATAGCCTACAACGAGACGCGGCCATACCGGCACGGGGGGAAGCTCGCCTAGCCGGCGGCCCGCTCCCCTTCCGCAAGGCCGAGGTCGAACGCCCTGCGGTTGATCTGGATGACGGCGCCCCCCTTGCCCGCAAACAGCTGATCCACGGCGCTTCTCAGGGCATCGACCGGAACGCCGAGGAACGGAGCGCTGGCTCCCAGGAGGACGATGTTCGTGCTGCGGATCGAGCCGGCCTCGCGGGCCAGGGCGGCCGCGTCGAACACCAGGCGGTGCGGCAGCGCCGCGAGCGCTGAGGCAATTTCCTCCTCGTCGGGATACGGGTCGATGTTCTTGAGCGGCACGGCGTTGGCGACCACCATCCCCGTGGGGGAGAGGTAGGGCAGGTAGCGCAGCGCCTCCATCGGCTCAGCGGCGAGGAGCAGGTCGGCGCACCCCTCGGGGATGAGGTCGGAGTGGATCGCGCGGTCGGAGAGCCGGACGTGGCTGCGCACCACCCCGCCGCGCTGCGCCATCCCGTGCACCTCCGACTGCTTCAGGTGCAGCCCCAGGCCATGCGCCGCGCCGGCGATCGCCGCGGCGATCTTCAACAGGCCCTGCCCGCCGCCCCCGCGAGGATGATATCCCGCTTCATGAGGCCTCCTTCTTCGCGTGCCGGCGCGCGGTCTGCACGCACTTCCGCCGCGCGATGACCACGGACGGCCCGTCGTGGGCGAGTTCCTCCGCGATGACCCGCGCGTTCTTCTCATGCTCCTTGGGCAACGGCACGATCACGCGGATGTACTCGGGCGCAACGCCGAGCCCTTGGCAGATCGACTCCAGGCGCTGCGTCGCCTGCGAGTCCTGCCCGCCGGTCATCGCCACAGTGAGGTTGTCGAGCAGCACGATCGTCACCAGCGCGCCCTCGCTGACGCAGTCGAGGAGCCCGGTCATCCCGGAGTGGGTGAAGGTGGAGTCGCCGATCACCGCCACCGCCGGGGCGAGGCCTGCGTCCGCCGCGCCCTTGGCCATGATGATCGACGCCCCCATCTCGACGCAGGTGTCGATCGCCCCCTGCGCCAGGGCCTCATTGCCCAGAAGCACGCGTGTCCTCATCACCACCTCCTGCGAACCGGCGCTTCGATCCGATCGGCGATTGGACCGGCAGCGTCCGCGGGCTCAAGAATACGGCAGTGGAAGCGGGGTCGCAACCGCAGCGCGCATCTTGTCAACAAAAGAGACGATGGGTATACTGCCCAGGAGTTCACCAGTCACGATAGTTAGGGGGGGATCGTCAATGGAGCAAGCGAGGAACATCTGCCTGGTGGGGCACACCGCCTCCGGCAAGACCACCCTCGCCACTTCCCTGCTCAAGAAGGCAGGCGTCAAGGAACAGATCGCCTTCGATGCCTCCGCAGAGGAGAAGGACCGAGGTTACTCGATCGACATGGGATTCGGTTCCTGCACGGTGAAGGGGAATCCAATCACGCTGCTTGACACGCCGGGTGGGGACGAGTTCGTCGAGGAGATGTACAAAGCTGTCCCGGTCACCGACCTTTCCCTGATCGTGGTGAACGGCGAGAAGGGGATCGAAGTCATGACGGAGCGGGCTTGGGAGCTGACCGGCGCGGCCGGGCGTCCGACCGCGGTGTTCGTGAACCACCTCGACAAGCCGGTCGACTACGCGAAGCTCGTGAAAGCGCTGCGCGACCAGCTCGATGGGAAGTTCGTCCTGCTCCAGTACCCGATTCGCAACGGCGACGCGTTCGCCGGCATCGTCGATCTGCTCGCCAATCGAGCCATCACCTTCTCCGACAAGTCCAAGAAGGACATCCCCTCCGACCTGGCGGCGACGATCGAAGAGGAGCGCAACGCCCTGCTCGAGGAGGTCTCCTCGGTCGATGACGAGCTGATGATGAAGTTCCTCGAAGAGGAGGAGATCACCCAGAGCGAGCTTGCAGCGGGACTCGCCCAAGCGGTCGCTGAAGGGGCGGTCGTTCCCATCCTCTGCGGATCAGCGAGCGAAGCGCTCGGTCTCGACCAGCTGATGGACGCCCTGCTCGTCTTCGCGCCAACCACGCAAGCGGACGCGAGCGCCCCGGCGCGGGCGGTCGCCTTCAACCTCGCGGCGGATCCGTACCTCGGACGGCTCACCTACCTGCGCGTGCTCGAGGGGACGCTCAAGGAGGGGATGACCCTGTTCACGGTGCCCGGCGGGCACAAGGTCGAGGTGCGGGACCTCTACGTGTTCGACGGCACCAAGCAGAAGCGCGTTTCCCAGGTGGCGGCTGGGCAGATCACCGCCCTGGGGAAGGTCGAGGGCCTCACGACCGGCACGACGGTCGCGGCGAGCGCGGAAGCCGAGCCGTTCGCGATGCTCGAGCCTCCGCAGCCGGTCTACTCGCGGGTGATCCTCCCGAAGAGCCAGTCCGACGTCGAGAAGATGAGCGGCGCCCTGAAGGAGCTCTCCTCCACCAAGACGTCGATCCGCTTCGAACGGGATCCTGTGACCAAGGAGCTGCTCCTGTGGGGAATGGGCGACGTCCATCTCGGCGTGTTCATCGAACGGCTCAAGAACCGGTACAACGTCGCCCTGGAAATGCAGCGTCCGCGCATTCCATACAAGGAGACGATCCGCAAGCAGGCCGTCGCCAAGTACCGCCACAAGAAGCAGACCGGCGGTCGCGGGCAGTTCGGAGAGGTGGTCCTGCGGCTCGAGCCGCTCAAGGGCGAGGAGTTCAAGTTCCTGGACGAGATCAAGGGGGCCTCGATCCCCGGCCAGTACATCCCCGGCGTCGAGAAGGGCGTGCGGGAGGCGATGGAGGAGGGGAACCTCGCCAAGTACCCGGTGACGAACATCGCCGCGGCCGTGTTCGACGGCAGCTTCCATCCTGTCGACTCCTCGGAGCTCGCGTTCAAGCTCGCCGCACGCAACGCGTTCCGTCTCGCGTTCGACCAGGCCGACCCGTGCCTGCTCGAGCCGATCATGGCGCTCGAGGTCCGCGTCCCCGACGAGCACACCGGGGACATCATCAGCGACCTGAACGGCCGGCGCGGACGGATCCTGGGCATGGAGCCGAAGGGTCGCGTCACCGTGGTCCGCGCCGAGGTCCCGCTGATCGAGGTGCAGAGCTATGCGCTCGACCTGAAATCGCTGACCGCGGCCCGCGCAACCTTCCAGATGCGCTTCCTGAAGTACCAGCAGGTTCCCGGTCACCTCCAGGAGAAGATCATCGCCGCAGCCAAGGAATCGAGGGAATGAACGTAGGGCGCTACATGCACCCCGATCCGGTGACGGCGCTCGCTGACACCCCGCTTGCGCAGGTCCGGCAGGTGATGGAGGACACCGGGTTCTCACTCCTTCTGATCGTCGATGAGGACAGGACCCTCGTCGGGTTCATCACCCGCGGGGCACTCAAGGGGGTGACCGACTGGGAGGCGCCGGTGAGCAAGGCCTGCTTCGTCGCCCGCTTCGCCGTGAGCCCGGAGGACACCCTGGAGAAGGCCGCCCTCATCCTGCTCGACAACCAGCTCGTCCTCCTGCCCGTCGTCTCGGACGGGCGGCTCGTGGGCGTCCTCTCTCAAACCGAGATCCTGCGTGCGCTGGCCCACGCGCTGGGCATCGGCCTTGCGGGAACCCGGATCACGGTCAAGGTCCCAGAGGGAGCGCGGGAGGGCACGCTGTACGGCCTGCTCGGCGCGCTGCGGGAACGCAACGTCCGCTTGGTCAGCCTCGCGCAAGGGAACCGGACCGACCACTACCACGAGCTGATCCTGCGCGTGCAGGGCTTGGAAGATCGAGAGGGCCTGCGCGATGAACTGGAAGCGATCCTTCGCGACCACAACGACCAAGATGCCATCGATCCGGGTCAAGACACACCGACAGACTGAACTGCTCGAGGTGACCGACGCCGTACAGCAGGCGCTCCGGGAAGCCGATGCCACAGACGGGGCGTGCCTCGTCTACTGCCCGCACACCACGGCCGGTCTCCTCATCAATGAGCGGGCGGACCCGGCGGTGGCCCACGATATCCAGGCAGCCCTCGAACGGCTCGTCCCTGAGAACGGGCCGTGGACCCACGCCGAGGGGAACGCCCCCGCACACATCAAGGCGTCGCTCATCGGAAGCTCCGTGCTCGTCCCGCTCGCGCACGGCGCCCTCCAGTTGGGGACCTGGCAGGGAGTCTTCCTGGCGGAGTTCGATGGGCCGCGAGAACGGGTGATCCAGCTTCGCATCCTGTCTTGACAGGGTCGAGCGGCGCCGTTACAATGCGTCGTTGATGACGTCTAGCGTGCCAGCGTAGCTCAATTGGCAGAGCAACTGACTTGTAATCAGTAGGTTGCCAGTTCGATTCTGGCCGCTGGCTTATGGTTTCCTAT
>CAZBWD010000119.1:0-5710 GCA_964495585.1 uncultured Thermotogae bacterium | reverse complement strand
GTCACCACCGTGGCGGCGAGGATCATCTCCCCCCAATCCGTCAGCTGCGCGTTGTGATAGGTCATCCCCAGGCTGAGCGGGAGGCTGGCGAGGGCGGCGGGCACCACCCCGCGGGGCCCCTCGAGCGACATGAAGAGGTATTCGCGCCAGGACCACTTCCCGAGGGGCTTGATCGACAGCCCGGCGATCGGCCGGGCGATGACGATGACGACGGCCGCAATGGCCGCGCCCATCAGCACATGCGAGGCCAGCGGCTTGAGGTCGAGGCTCGCCCCGAGCAGGATGAAGATCAGGATCGTGGCGAAGCTCGAAAGGATCTCGTTGAAGTGTACTTCGTCGCGGATCGTTGCCAGAACTGCCGGCGCTGGCTTGACTCGGCTGAAGATCGTCTCCGTGTTCCCCATGACCATCCCGATCATCGCCGCCACCAGGTAGCCCGAGGTGTGCAGCCATTCCCCGATCAAGAACCCGCCAAAGGCGAGGGCCAAGGAGTAGACCTCGGGGTACAGATCGAGCTTCAGCCACTCCATCAACCGGTATCCGACGATCCCCAATGCGATGCCGATCCCGATCGACAGGATGACGACGTAGAGGAAGTAGATCACCGCGGCGGGATAGAGCGTGGTGTAGTGAGCGATCGTCTCCACCAGCTTGGCGCTCGGCGCCTGTGGCACGACCAGCGCCACGGCAAGGATCGTGAGGACGATCCCCAGGGGGTCGTTGAAGATCGACTCCGTCACGAGGGTGGTGCGCATGCCTTCCTTCACACGGTGCTGCTTGAACAGCGGGATCAGCGTGGCGGGGTCGGTCGCGGAGATGATCGCGCCGAACAGGAACCCCGCGAGGAACGGGACGTGGAAGAACAGCGAGAAGAAGATCGCCGCGATAAACGCCGTGATGAACAGCCCGACCGTGTCCAGGATGCCGATCGTCGCCAGGTGCTTGCGCACCAGCCCCCACTTCAGGTTGTGCCCCTCCGTGAACAGGATCACGACCAGCCCGAAGACCCGCACGTAATCGAACAGGTGATGGGCAATTCCGCGGTTGATGAACCCCACCACCGGGCCGAAGATGAGCCCGAGGACGATGAGGATCGGGACGAAGGAGATCTTCGTCTTCTGAGCAACGAGAAACGCCACGACGCCGAGCGTCATGGCGAGGGTCAACGCCAGCAGCAGTGAATCGATGTACGACAAGGTACCCTCCTGCCAGCGGGAGATCATACCCCATCCCTCCGATCCCCGCAAAGGATGAACGACCCCAACGGTGTGAGGTCCCGATCGCGGTTGCGCCAACTCCCAATGGGGCCCGGCTGCAGCCCGGAGCCTGCGGGGTGGTTGAGGGGAAGGGGTCCAGGGTACAATGCAACGCATCCCCGGCTCGACTCGCAGGGGCCGAGGCCTTGGAGGCATCGCATGGATCTCGAGCAGTGGATCTACCGTGAGGGGCAGGTCATCTCTTCGGAATTCCTCCGTGTCGACGGGTTTCTCAACCACCGCATCGCACCGGCGTTCATCGAACAGGCCGCCGGCCGCATCGCCTCGTACTTCGAGGATCGCGGCATCACCCTCATCCTGACTGCCGAGGCGGGGGGAAACGTCATCGCCTATGAAACCGCCCGCGACCTGGGGGCACGAGCGCTCTACGCCAAGAAGGGGAAGGCGTCGACCATGTCTTTCCCGATCACCCGGCTGATCGAGTCCCCGACCAAAGGGGACAAGGTCGAGATCTCGGTCTGTTCGGAGTACCTCTGTCCGGGCGACCGGATCCTGATCGTCGACGACTTCCTCTACCAGGGGGTCACGAGCGCCGCGCTGGCGGAGATGGTGCTCGAGGCGGGGTGTGACCTCGTGGGATTCGCCTTCATCATCGAGAAGACGTTCGCCCAGGGCCGGGAGGTCCTGTCGCGGTTCAACCTGCCGATCGTGAGCCTCATCCCGGTCGCCCGAATGGATCCTGCCACCGGAGAGATCACCCTGGCCGAGGACTGCCCGCTCGTCGGCTACGGCAGCAAGGAGGACGCCGCGTGAGCGTCGTCGTCCTCGACTTCGGTTCTCAGTACACCCGGCTCATCGCGCGACGGCTGCGCGAGCTTCACGTGCTCTCCGTGATCCTCCCGGGCGGAGCGCCGGCCGAGCGGATCCGCAATGCCCACCCCGAGGCGATCATCCTCTCCGGCGGGCCGGAGTCGGTCGGCTCCCAAGGCGCACCGCGCCCCGACCTGGGGATCTACGACCTCGGTTTACCGATCCTCGGCATCTGCTACGGAATGCACCTCCTCGTCGAGCGCTTCGGCGGGAAGGTCGTCACCGCCTCGCCCCGCGAGTACGGCCGGGCCGCCCTCATCCCCCACGAAGGCGCGCTTTTCGCGGGGATCGGGCCAGGAACCCAGGTATGGATGAGCCATGCCGACTCGGTCGTCGCCCTGCCCGAGGGATGGAAGACGATCGCCTCGACGCACGACAACCCCGCGGCCGCCGTGGTCTCGGAAGACGGTCGCTTCGCGGGCGTGCAGTTCCACCCCGAGGTCTCGCACACGCCCCTGGGATCGAGGCTCCTCGAGAACTTCCTCGACCAGGCCGGGGTGCATCGGGACTGGACGACGGAGAGCGTCCTCGATCGGCTGTGCGAGGAGACCGCAGCCCGGGTCGGACACCACCAGGCCCTCCTCGCCGTCTCTGGAGGGGTCGACTCGAGCAGCCTCGCCCTGCTCCTCGCACGAGCAGGGGTCGCCCACACCGGCGTCTTCGTCGACCACGGCCTGCTGCGGGCCGGCGAGAGGGAGGAGGTGGCCAACGCGCTGCACAGCCTCGGGGTGAACCTCCGGGTCATCGACGCGGAAGATCGGTTCCTCACCGCCCTCGCAGGGATCAGCGATCCCGAGGAGAAGCGACGGATCATCGGGCAGGAATTCATCACTGTCTTCGAGGAACAGGCCCGGGTGGGCGGCCCGTTCCGCTTCCTCGCCCAGGGCACCCTCTACCCGGACGTCATCGAATCGGCCGGCGGCGCGGGCGCGGCCAACATCAAGAGCCACCACAACGTGGGCGGGCTCCCCAAGCGGCTCGGCTTCGAGCTTCTCGAGCCGTTCCGTCTCCTGTTCAAGGACGAGGTGCGCAAGCTGGCGAAACTGCTCGGGCTGCCCGATGCGATCCGCCTGCGCCACCCGTTTCCCGGCCCAGGTCTTGCCATCCGCGTGCTCGGCGAGGTGACGCAGGAGCGGGTCGAGGTCATCCGCCGGGCGGATGCGGCGTTCATCGCCGCGCTGCGCGACTCGGGCTGGTACGACAAGGTCTGGCAGGCCCTCGCCGTCCTGATCCCCGCCCGCAGCGTCGGGGTGGCCGGCGACAGCCGGCGCTACGGGCACATCGTTGCCCTGCGTGCCGTGACGAGCGTCGACGGGATGACCGCGGACTGGGCGCGGCTGCCCTCCGAACTCCTGGAGACCGTTTCCCAGCGGATCACCCGCGAGGTTCCCGAGATCGGACGCGTGGTCTACGACACGACGAGCAAGCCCCCGGCGACGATCGAGTGGGAGTAGCAGCGCTTCCTGCATCCTCCTTCGCGCACCGCTTACCCGGGCGCACCGACGGCCACCCGGCCGGCGGGATAGACCCATTCCACGAACAGGTCCGTGAGATCGCAGCCGCAGTCGGCCTCGACGAGCTGCTTGAAACGCTGTGTGGTCGCGATCCCCCACCGGTAGGTCCGGCAGTAGTCGTAGAGGATCCGGTCGAGCGCGTCCCCGCCGAGGGCCTGCGCCAGGGTATCGAGGAACAGCGGCCCGCGGCCGTAGACGATCGCCCCGTACTCAAGCTCCGTGTAGGCGGCGACCGGCAGCCCGATCGGAATCTCCTCATACCCGACCCCGGCCCAACGGTCCTCCAGGGAGCGACGGAACCCCGCAGCGCTCCAGGAGCCGTGCACCTCGTCCATGTAGACGAGGGTCGCGTACTGGGCGAGCGCCTCGTCGAGCCACGGCTCGTTCAGCTGATCGTTTCCCACGAGGCTGTAGAACCACTGGTGCGCCACCTCGTGGGCGACGACGGCCTCGATGAACGATGCGGCGTACGTGCCGGGCGGGCCGTACAGGCGGAGGGTGAGGGCGGTGGCGCCCGGGTACTCGATCCCGAAGGCGAGGGTCGGGGTGGCGACCACGTCGAACTCCGTGAACGGGTAGATCCTGTAGCGGTTGCCGAACACCCGCAGGGCCTCGACGGCGTAGCCGAGGAGGGTCCGCGCCTGCCGGCCGACCTCCGGGGGCGCGTAGCTCGTGACCGTGGTCTCGCCGAGCCGTCGGCTCGTGACCGCGAACCGGTCGCTTCCCGCGATGAACAGGTCGCGCATCGGCCCCGAGGCGTAGGTGACCCGCTGCAGGCCCCCCTCGGTCTCGCGAGCGATCTCCACCCCCGAGGCGACCAGCGTGAGACCGACCGGCGCGGTGACCCGCACGAGGAAGAAGCTCGACTCCGCGTAGACGAGGTCGCCGAAGGGCGGCGGCATCTCCAGGTGCCAGCCCGTCTCGTCGTGGACGGCAATCATCGGGTAGAAGTGCGCCAGGGCGAGGATGCCATCGGCCAGGGCGAGCATCCCGTAGTGGTCGGTCGCCTGCGTGGGAACCGCAAGATCGTAGTCGAGGCGAAGGACGACCCCCTCCCCCGGCCCGAGCGCGTGGGGAAGCTCAACGCGCAGGACACTTCGCCCGAGCTCGAGCGACGCCGAGGCGGCCTCGCCGTTCACCGCCACCGCCTCGACCGTCAGGGGCGCGCCCAGGAGGTTCGCGAACAGGCGGAAGCAGACCCCCTGCAGCGGCTCGGGGCCCGCATTGATGTAGCGGATCTCCTCCTTCCCGGTGAGGTGATACAGGTCGTCCGCGATCCGCAGGTCGAGGTGGTAGACGCTCGCGCCGGGCAACCCGTCGAGCACCGATCGCTCGCTTTCGATGAGCCCGGGGAGAAACGGCGAGCGGTCGTCCCAGGCCGCCTGGAAGAGGCGCGGCGCGGGAAGCGCGGTGCTCGGCGTCTGAACGGCGACCTCCTGGGCAGGCGCCGCCAACCCGCCGGCCGCCAGCGCGACGAAGACCAGCAGCGCACACCCCACCAACCACCGCTTCGACACCTCTCCTCCTTATGCCCAGACGACAAGGGAATCCCGTCCGCCGGGCCATCGCCCCGTCCCCGCGAACTCGCCCTTCCCTCGTCCAGCCGATCCTCCAGGGTTGTAGCACGCAACGGCGTACAGGAACAAGCGCGGGGCACGGCGTCGCGAGGCCGAAGAAGGGGCACTGCGGCCTTCTAGGAAGCGGAGAGGACGTCCCGGATCCGCTCGGCCAGGGAGCGGGGGATCCCCGGCAGGGAGGCGATCTCCTCGACGCTCGCCGCGGCGAGCCGATCGACCGATCCGAAGTGCTTGACGAGGACCGATCGGCGCTTCGGGCCGATGCCGGGGATCCCGTCGAGCTGCGAGCCGAGGCTGCGGCGGGTGCGCAAACGGCGGTGGTAGGTGATCGCGAACCGGTGCGCCTCGTCACGGATCTGCCGCAGGAGCAGGAGCGCCTTGCTCTCAGGAGGCAGGCGCAGCGGCTCGGACTCCCCGGGGCGGTAGACTTCCTCGCGCCGCTTGGCGAGGCCGACCGTCTCGATCCCGTCGAGTTCGAGCTCCGCGAGCACGGCGCCCGCCACGGCGAGCTGCCCCTTGCCCCCATCGACGA
>CAZBWD010000118.1:4238-5762 GCA_964495585.1 uncultured Thermotogae bacterium | reverse complement strand
TCGGGGTGCGCTCTATGTGTTTTATAACGCGCCGCACCGCCTAACGGGGCCTTACGGCGGGCTGTGTGGCGGGGGGGCCTCGCCTTCCGTGGCCCGCGCTCCCTTTGGATCTGTCCGAGGGAACAAACGAGGAGGAGCCACGGATCTGCCCTGCTTTCCCAACCCAGGGAGACACGCCTTCGGCTGGTGAGGTCCTAGAAGGTAATCCCCGCGCCGAAGACAATCCCCCGCCGCGGGTCATAGCCGCCGAAGAGGAGCGCGTGCGGCAGGTCGACACCCAGGCCGACAAAGAAGGTGGGATACGCCTGCGTCTCGATCTCCGGCTCGATGATCACTGCCTGGGGCGAAAGTGAGGTGGTGGCGGCGGGGGACATGGCTCGGTTCTGCACCGCCACGCCGCCTCCGAGGATCACGGACACGCCCTCGGAGAGCGGCACGTGGAGCCGCAGCTGCGCCGAGACCTCGGGGCCGAGGTTGTACATCGTCCCGGGCGTGCCCGGGGACTCCCCGGTGAACCGCGCGGCGGTCGAGACGCCGACGAGGCCGGCAAACCCCACCTCGAAGCCGATGCTGTTCGTCCCCAGGTCGAAGGTGAGGAAGCTCGGGGAGAGTGACGCGCTGACCGACGGCGGGAACAGAAGCGCGCTCTCCAGGCGGGCATCGAGGTTGAGGTTCGCCCCGTCGTTGATGGTCACCGTCGTGCGGAATGTCTGATACCCCGACTTCTCCAGGACGATCGCCCGCTCCCCGGCGGGAAGCACGAGCGACTTCGGTGTCACGCCGGCCTCCTTCCCGTCGACGAGGATCTTCGCCCCCTTGGGCTGCGAATCGACCTGGAGGAGGCCTTTGGGTTGGTAAATCGTGATCTGGATCCAGGCGGACGCCCAGCCGGGCTCCTGGCCGAGGTCGGACTGGAGCCCCTGGGCGAAGACCTCGGGGGTCGTGCTGAGCTTGCGGAACGGCGCCTCCTCGCTCGGGGAAAGCGCGGAGAGCGGGCTCGGTGAGGCGAGGGCGACGAGGGTTTCCGTGCCCTCAGGAGGAGCGATCACGAGGTCATATCCCTTTCCAGGCAGGACGAGCTTGCCCGCCGCGACTTGGGCGTCGGGCGCGTAGCGGTTCGGATAGAGGAGGGTCACCGCCCCGGCGGCGTCGATGTCGTAGAGATAGACGTACGCAGCCTGATCGAGCGTGATCGTGATGGTGATCGGATCACCCGGTGCGTAGACCTGCTTGTCGGTCGAGATCTGGATCGCTGGCTGCGGGGTCGGCGGGGAGACGATGACCCCCTTGGGGACCGGGTTGTCCGCGTACCCGCCGAGCGGGAGCAACAAGACGGAAATCACGAGGCCCACGAGCAGAAAAGTGGTCCTCACCGTTCGCATGATGCCTAGCTTGTGCCTGTTCATGGTCGACCTCCACGACGCCTGACCCGGTAGCGGGACCTCGTCGACAGTCATGAGTCAAGAGTCGCTAGTCGGGAGTTATAAGTCAACCGCCAGCCCCTTTCAGCTGCTTGGCGGATCC
>CAZBWD010000118.1:0-4138 GCA_964495585.1 uncultured Thermotogae bacterium | reverse complement strand
TTGGTTTCAGCGAGCTTCGCCTTCAGTTCAGCGAGCCGCTCCTGGAAGCGCCGCATCTCCCCGGGGTCCACACCGGGCAGGTCGAGGACCCGCTTCCCGATCCGCACGTGCGGGTGCGGGCCTTCGAGGGCGATCTCCACCCGGTCGAGCGGCTGCTCTCGCGTGATCCCCGCCGCACTCAGGGACTTGTCAATGATCCCCTGAGTGAAGCGGGCGATCGTCCGCTGCAGGAAGGCGGAGAATGGGCTGTCATCGCTGCTCTCCTGCTCCTCCTTCAGCTTCGTGAGCGCCTCGTCGATCCGCGACTGGATGTCCTTCGCAAGTTCTACGACGATGGTCCCACGTTCTGTGAGGACGAGTGTCACGTCGTCCTGTGCATCGGAAAGACGGGCGAGTTCCCCCATCCAGACGACCTCGTACAGCGGCTCGGCGTCGAGCCCCTTGAGCTTCTGCCGGCCGACGGGGAGGTAGTGCATCCCCTCGACAATCGGGGCCTCGCTCTTGACCTTCTCCGTGACGAGGATCTGTCCGCCCTTGGCGAGACTCGACACCCGCTGGGAGAGGTTGACCACGTGGCCGATCATGTCGGATTCCGTCATGATCGGCGTCCCGGTCGCAAGCCCGATCCCCACGTCGATCGGCTCGTTCGGCGTCTCGTGGTTGCGCGCGCGGATCGCCTGCTGGACGTTCACCGCGGCACGGACCCCCTGGTCGGGCTCGGCGAAGGCAGCCATCACCCCATCGCCGAGGGTCTTGACGAGGATCCCCCCACGGCTCTCGATCCGCTCCTTGAGCAGCGACTCGTGTGCCTGGGAGAGGTGATACGCCGCCCGATTCCCTGCGCGGACGGTGTAGGCGGTGAAACCGCGGATGTCGCTGAACATCACGGCGATCTCTTCGTTGGCCTCCACCCGCGCCCGGATCAGCTGGCGGTTCTTCAACGTCGTGCTCCAGGACACTCGCCTTCACCTCGTTTGGAAAGGGATCCCTGGTATTATATCATCCATCGTAGAACCGATCATAAAGGAAGACTGCAAGGAGGCGACGGGTCGATGAATCAGAAGGAGACGATCGAGCTTCTCAAGAAGACGCCGCTGTTCTCACGGGTGAGCGACAAAGGGCTCAAGGCGATCGCGAAGCTGGCGACCGAGAAGACGTTCAAGGCGGGAACGCCGATCGTGAGCGAGGGCGCGCCGGGAACCGGCTTCTATCTGATTCTCTCCGGCAGTGCGGAGGTCGTCCGCAAGGGCGAGAAGATCGCCAGGCTGGGATCGGGGTCGTTCTTCGGGGAGATGGCCCTGTTCGACGCCGCCCCGCGCTCGGCGGACGTGATCGCCACGACGGACACGACCTGCTTCGTCCTGACGTTGTGGGTGATCAAGAGCGTCATCGCCGTGAACCCGAACGTGGCCCTGGCGATGCTCGCCGAACTCGCGCGCCGCCTGCGGGAAACCGACCACACCCTGAGTTGACGCGGCGCAGGCTCGCGGTGACGTGCCTCGGTTCGGGGGCCGCCCTGTGCGAGGAGAGGCTCTGGAGTTCCCTTCTCATCGATGGGCGGATCCTGTTTGGTCTGCCGCCGACCGCGGTCTCGCAGCTGTACCGGGTCGGTGCGAGGCCCGAGGCGATCGATCACATCTTCGTGAGCCACCGCCACGCCGACCATTTCTTCGGGCTGCCGTTCTTCCTTCTGCTCTACGCCTACGGCCTCAAGCGCAGTGCACCGCTTCACATCGTCGGTCCGGCCGGGATGGAGGAGGCGACGCGGACGCTCTACGACCTTGCCTGGCCGGAGAACGGGAAGGCGCTGCAGGTATCGCTCCGGTTCATCGAGGTAGCGGCCGAGGGTGCCTACGAGGCGGGCGACCTCCCGTTCGAAGCGCTCCGGATGAGGCACTTCGGCATGGACGCCTTCGGGTACCGGCTCACCTATGGGGACCGGCGGATCGCGTTCACCGGGGACACCGGGGACGGCCCACAGGTCGACCGGCTCCTGCGCGGGACGGAGCTCCTGATCACGGAGTTTACGTATCCCGATGACACGCAGGACGCGGGTCACATGAACGCCGCATCGGTGGCGAGGCTGGCGGCCGTGATGCGCGCCCAGGGCGGGGCGATCCTGGCGACGCACCTCGGCGGGCATCCCGCCCCGATCCTCGGGGTGACCCTCTGCCGGGACGGTGAGACGTACTTCGTCTGAGCGCCCGGTCGGGGCGCGGATCGGGTGAGGGTTACGATGCTGTAGGCCGCGTGCCGGTTTCGTTGACTGGCCTTGCGAAAGCGACGCCGTTGAGTAAGCTCTTGCCCGGTGATCGGGATGACGAAGCGGATCTATCTCGATAACAGCGCGACGACGCCGGTAGCCCCTGAAGTCCTCGAGGCGATGACCCCGTACTTCTCTGAGCTCTACGGGAACGCCTCGAGCCTCCACTCCTTCGGCCAGGAGGCCCATCGCGCGATGGAGGCGTCGCGCGCTGCGATCGCCGAGACCCTGGGGGTCGATCCCAAGAGGATCCTCTTCACGTCCGGCGCGACAGAGGCCGACAACCTGGCGATCAAGGGGCTCGCCCCGAGCTATCCCGACCGGCGGCACCTCGTCACCTCGAAGATCGAGCACCATGCGGTGCTGCACACCTGTCAGTGGATGGAGACGCAGGGCTACGAGGTGACCTATCTCGACGTCGACCCGACCGGCCGGGTCGATTCGGCTGCGGTGCGGGAGGCGTTGCGTGACGACACGCTGCTCGTCTCGATCATGGCCGGCAACAACGAGATCGGGACGCTCGAACCGATCGCCGAGATCGGGGAGATCTGCAAGGAGCGCGGGGTCCTGTTCCACACCGATGCGGTCCAGGCCTACGGGAAGGTCGATCTGCCGATGGACGTCATCGATCTCTTGTCCGTCTCCGCGCACAAGCTGAACGGCCCGAAGGGCGTCGGGTTCCTGCACGCGCGCAAGGGGATCTCGCTGGTGCCGCTCCTGCACGGCGGCGGGCACGAGCGGGGACGGCGCAGCGGGACGGAGAACCTGCCGGGGATCGTCGGCCTGGCCGAGGCGGCGCGGCTCGCCTTCCGCGAGCGGGAGGAGGTCACCGCCCGGATGCGTCGGTTCCAGAGGCTTCTTGTCGAGGGAATCGGAAAGATCCCTGGAACGCGGTTCAACGGCCACCCGACGGAGAGCCTGCCCCATATCGCGAACTTCAGTTTCGCCGGGATCGAGGGGGAGAGCCTCATCATGCGGCTCGACGAGCACGGGATCGCCGCGTCGACCGGCTCGGCGTGCTCCTCGCCGAACCTCGAGCCGAGCCACGTGCTCCTCGCCGTCGGCGTCCCGATCTCGATGGCGCACGGCAGCCTGCGGCTGAGCACGGGTCGAGAGACCACACAGGAGGAGATCGCCGCGACCCTCGAGGTCCTTCCCGGGGTCGTGGAAGGGCTGCGCGCGATCTCGCCGTTCAAGGTAGGTGGATAGGATGTACACGGAAAAGGTGATCGACCACTTCCGCCACCCGCACAACATGGGGAAGCTCGAGGACTACTCGGCCGTCGGCAAGGTGGGAAACATCGTGTGCGGCGATGTGATGTGGTTGTACATCAAGGTGGACAAGGACGATCAGGGTCGCGAGATCATCAGCGACATCTCATGGGAGACCTTCGGGTGCACCGCGGCGATCGCCACCTCGTCGATGGTCTCCGAGATGGCCAAGGGCAAGACCATCGAGGAGGCGATCGCGATCACCAACCGGGATGTGGCCGGCGAACTGGGCGGGCTCCCGCCGGTGAAGATGCACTGCTCGGCGCTCGCCGCCGACGCGCTGAACGAGGCGATCTATGCCTACCTCTCGGAGGCCGGCCGCGAGATCCCTCCGGCCCTCGCCAAGCGCCACGAGCACCTGGCCAAGGAGATGGCCTCCCTGGAGAAACGGTATGCCGCGTTCCTCGCCAAGGAGGAGCCGCCGGCGTGATGGAGCTTCGCGGGGTCGTGAACCTCTTCTGATCGCTGTTCTTGGCCAACGTGATCTGCATTACCGACAAACACGGCACGTTGTGCTATAGTGGCGCGATAAAGCATGAAAGAACCCCCTCATCTTTTTCACCACCCGGAGAGGGCGGCCGCGCGACAACTTGGCCGCCCGTG
>CAZBWD010000117.1:0-5872 GCA_964495585.1 uncultured Thermotogae bacterium | reverse complement strand
CCTCACGCACACCGTGATGAGCAAGCGCAAGCTCGTCCAGTTGGTCGAGGAAGGGCACGTCAACGGGTGGGACGACCCGCGGATGCCGACGATCTGCGGCCTGCGACGCCGGGGATACACCCCCGAGGCGATTCACCAGTTCATCAAGGGGATCGGCGTGACCAAGGCCGAGGGGACAGTCGACCTCGCCTTCCTCGAGTACTGCATCCGCCAGGACCTGAACCAGCGAGCGCCCCGCGCGATGGCGGTGCTCGATCCGCTGCGCGTCGTCCTCACGAACTACCCGCAGGATCAGGTCGAAGAGCTTGAGGCGATCAACAACCCCGAGGACGAAACCGCGGGCACGCGGAAGGTCCCGTTCTCCCGGGCGCTGTACATCGAGAGGGAGGATTTCATGGAGGACCCGCCGAAGAAGTTCTTCCGGCTCGCCCCGGGCCGCGAGGTGCGGCTGCGCTACGCCTACTTCGTCACCTGCACCGACGTCATCAAGGACGAGGCCGGGCGGATCGTCGAGCTGCGTTGTACGTACGATCCGCGGACACGGGGGGGGGACGCGCCCGACGGCCGGCGGGTCAAGGCCACCCTGCACTGGGTGTCGGCACAACACGCCCTGGACGCGGAGGTCCGTCTCTATGAGCCGTTGTTCACCACCGAGAACCCGCTTTCTGCCGGACCGGACGAGGACTGGCTCGCGACCCTGAATCCGGACTCGCTGCGCGCCCTTTCCGGCTGCAAGCTCGAACCGGGCTTGGCCGCGCCGCGGCCCGGCGACCGCTACCAGTTCGAGCGCAAGGGCTACTTCTGCGCCGACCGCGACTCACGTCCCGGTTACCCCGTGTTCAACCGCACGGCGACGCTCCGCGACACCTGGGCGAAGATCAAGAAACAGCAAGCCGACAGCAGCTCCTGAAGAGCGGGCCGCATCTCCTTCCACGGCACTTCGCCGGATCGTTCGTTCAAGCATCAGCCTTTCATGGCTATTCATCCAAATGGGGTGTCAATCATCAGAACTCGTAGCCATCAAGAAAAACTCACGTTATATCCCCTTGGTCCCTCTTGTAAACAGAGAGGTAACGAGGTATGTTTACCGAATCCTGCCATCCCGGGGGAGGTGGTGCGCGCGCAGCAGATTCCATAGTATCGGTTCTGGTATCAATTGCAGGCTCTCAGCAAGGAGGGAACACATGCGGAAATGGATCGTTAGTCTGGGCCTCGTCGCTCTCTTGACTCTGGCCCTCGGGGGAATCGCCTCCGCTGATACCACCACCGTTCCGAACCCAGACACGCTCACCTGGGCGGCCTACGGCGGAGTCGACACGATGGATCCATCGATCGGCTACGATGTCGAGGCGGCGCGGGTCGTGCAGAACACCTATGACCGGCTGGTCATGTACAGTGGTCCGAGCACCGACCTGGTCCCGAGCCTCGCCACCAAGTGGGACGTTTCCCAAGACGGAAAGACCTACACCTTCTACCTGCGCAAGGGCGTCAAGTTCCACGACGGCACCGAGGTCACCGCAAAAGACGTCAAGTTCAGCTTCGACCGGATGCTCACGATCAACAAGGGCCCGGCGTGGATCTACACGCAGGACCTCAACCTGGACAGCGTGAAAGTCATCGACGATTACACCGTGCAGATCACCCTGACGCATGCCTATGCGCCTTTCCTGTACACCATCGCCTACGTCGGCGGCTCGATCATGAACTCGGCGCTCGTCATGTCGCACGAGACGAACGGCGACCTGGGACAGGCGTGGCTGCAGGGCCACGATGCCGGCTCCGGCCCGTACGTGATGAGTCAGTGGGTCCCGAACGTTCAGGTCGTTCTCAAGAAGTTCGATAACTATTGGCGCGGATGGGATGGAAACCACGTTTCGACCGTCATCATCAAGCCGGTGACCGAGGTCTCCGCCCAGAAGATGATGCTCCAGAGCGGTCAAATCGACATCGCCGGCGGGATCGACGTTGACCAGATCCCTTCGATGCAGGGACAGCCCGGGATCACGGTCTTCCAGGGCCCGAGCCTGGCGATCACCTACATCGGGTTCAACTGCCAGAAGCCTTATACGAGTAACCCGCTCATCCGTCAGGCCTTCTCCTACGCGTTTGACTACGCCGGCGTCCTGAAGGGCGTCCTGAAGGGAAACGCCATGCAACTTCAGGGCCCGGTGCCGCAGGGCCTGTGGGGACATGACGACAACCTGTTCACGTACCCGACGGACCTCACGAAGGCGAAGGCGCTCCTCGCGCTGGCCGGATACCCGAACGGCGGGTTCACCCTAACATTTGCCTACTACACGGGTAGCGACATCAACCGCCGGCTCGGGCTGGCGCTGCAAAGCGCGCTCCAGGAGCTCGGCGTGACGCTCAATATCCAGGGATACACGCACGCCGCCTTCTATCAGCAGGTCACGAACGGCTGGCAGAACGCCCCCGACGTCTTCGCGTGGGGCTGGGTGCCGGACTACGCCGACCCCGACGACTACGTGTTCTCGATGTTCGATACGGCGAGCTGGGGCACCCCCGGGAACGCCACCTACTACTCGAACCCCGTCCTCGATAAGGTCCTCGCCGCAGCACAGGTTGAGACCGACCACCAGAAGCGGGTCGAGTACTACATGCAGGCCCAGGCGCTCATCGTGAGCGATGCGCCGTGGATCTTCGTCTATCAGCAGGAGCGGTTCCTCGCGATGCGCAGCTGGGTGAAGGGGTTCGCCGAGAACTACAACCCGATGCTCGAGCGGATGCCGAACTTCTACAACATCTACAAGTCGGCAAGCTAGGAGAACCGGACCTCACCGGTCACGAGGGGCTATCAAGGCTCCTCGTGGCCTCTCTTTAGCATGGCGCTACAGGTCTACATCATCCGGCGGATCCTCCTTTTGATCCCCGTCCTTCTAGGAATCACCGTGCTCACGTTCACCGTGTCGCACTTGATCCCCGGGGATCCGGCCGCCCTTTCCCTGGGGCCGCACGCCCACGCCGACCAGATCCAGGCCTACCGCCACGAGCTCGGGTTCGATCGGCCGCTCTACGTGCAGTACTGGATCTACCTGAAGGACCTCGTCCATGGGGATTTCGGCACCTCTCTGACCACGCACCGCCCGGTCGCAGCGGACCTGCAGGAGTACTTCCCCGCCACCTTCGAGCTCACCCTGATTGCCCTTCTGATCACCGTCATCATGGGCCTGCCGCTCGGCGTGATCTCCGCGGTGAAGAAGGACAAGCCGCTCGACCACGTCTCGCGCATCTTCTCGCTCACCGGGGTCTCTATGCCGATCTTCTGGTTGGGGCTCCTGTTACAGATGGTCTTCGCCTACCGCTTGAGGCTGCTGCCGATGAACGGGCGGGTGGATACCTTCATCCTCGCCGCCCACCCGCTGCACACGATCACCGGCTTCTACATCCTCGACTCGCTTTTCACCGGAAACTGGCCGGTGTTCGGGAGTTGCCTCTTCCACATCCTGCTGCCGGCGATCACCCTGTCTTACGCCTCGCTCGCGGTCGTGACGCGCATGGTCCGCTCGAGCATGCTCGAGGTGATGGAGCAGGACTACGTCCGAACCGCACGTGCTAAGGGGATCCACGAGCAGCTGGTCGTCTACAAACACGCGCTCAAGAACGCCCTGATCCCCGCGATCACGGTGATCGGCCTGACCTTCGGGATGCTGCTTGGCGGAGCGTTCCTGACGGAGACGATCTTCTCCTGGCCGGGGATGGGTCGCTACGCGGTGGGGACAATCACCTCGCTCGACTTCCCCGCGATCATGGGGGTCACCCTGATCGCCGCCACGGCGTACGTGACCGCGAACCTGATCGTCGACGTGCTCTATGCGATCGTCGACACCCGGATCCGCTACACCTGAGACGATGTCGGAAGCAGACGAACCGAAGGTCAAGGCAAAACGCGTGTCGTTGTGCCGCGCGATCCTGCGGGAGCTGTTCCGCTCGCCGCTCGTGATCTTCGGCCTCGTGGTCGTCCTGATCGTCGTCGTCCTGGCGGTCTTCGCGCCACAGCTCGCGCCCTACAATCCGTCAAAGATCAACTTCAGCGCGGTCACCGCGCCACCTTCGTCATCGCACCTCTTGGGAACCGACGACGTCGGACGCGACATCTTGAGCCGAATCATCTACGGGTCCCGGATTGACCTGCTCGTTGGGTTCCTGACGATCCTCGGCGCCGTGGTGATCGGGCTTCCCCTGGGCGCGATCGCCGCCTACCGCGGAGGATGGATCGACGAGGCGATCATGCGGGTCACCGACATGTTCCTTTCCTTCCCTCCGCTCATCCTGGCGATGGCGCTCGCCGCCGCCCTCGGGCCGGGGCTGATCCATGCCATGGAGGCGATGCTCATCACTTGGTGGCCGTGGTACACTCGGCTGATCCGCGGCCAGGTTCTCTCCATCAAGGCGAACACCTACGTCGAGGCGGCCCAGGCGCTCGGGGCCCACGACTTCCGGATCATCTTGCGCCACGTCCTGCCGAACTCCCTCTCCCCGATCATCGTCCAGGGAACGATGGACATCGGAAACGCGATCCTCACCGCCGCTTCCCTGAGCTTCATCGGGCTGGGGGCCCAGCCGCCCCAGCCGGAGTGGGGTGCAATGATCACCATCGGGCGAAACTACATTCAGCAGTACTGGTGGATGGCGACCTTCCCGGGCCTGGCGATCCTGCTCACCGTCATCGGGTTCAACCTGTTCGGCGATGGGTTGCGTGACAGTCTGGATCCGCGGCTGCGGTAGCCCCACCGCAACGGTCGTCCTCGTCTTCCACCAATCTACGCTTGGGGCGCGGAATGCGCTACACTGGGGCTCGCAAAAAGGGGGACGTTCCATGCCCAGGAATCGACGGATCCTCATCGGGGTTCTTCTGATCGGACTGGCCCTCGTCCTCACCTCGTGCCAGACGAGCCATCTCGTCAGCTCGGGGACGAAGCGGGTGACCTTCGCCCTCGTGATCGACACGCGCGCCTACAACGACAAGATCGTCTACGCAGACCTGCAGGAGGGGAACACGACTATCGAGACGCTCTCCGCCCGGTTTACGCCCTACCCCAACACGGCGACGCAGGCGTGGGCCCAACTGGCCACGCTTGATGCCATCTCCACCGGCCAGCGCTACTTCCTCGACTTCTTCATCGACATGAACGGGGACGGCGTCAAGGATACAGGCGACCTGACCGGAACCCAGTTCTTCGACGTCATGCCGAACGCCTCCTGGTGCGAAACGAAGTACTTCGTGAGCGAACTCGCAACCGTCCCCTAATCTGAAGTCCCCGGCCCTGAAATCACGCAATTGAAGAGCAGAACGACCAGATGGGGTTTTTCTGCGTGGATATTTGTACCCGTCTAACCTGAAGTCCGTGGTCTTAAGGAAAGTACGGATTCGCCGTATGATGTGCCATAACATCCCGAAACCCGCTTCCCTTCGCATCGAGACCTGTGGAAAACTCAAAATCCTGTCAAACTCGGGCCAGAAAGCAGTTTCCTTCGCATCGGAACCTGCGCAAGACTCCGAGAACCTGCCACGCTCAGGCCAGAGAAGTCCGCGGCTGCTGGCCGTGGGCAGAGGCGAGCGACCAGACCGAGTGCATCTGGACGGCTCTTCTCTACTTGCGGCTTGCTGCCACTCGTAACCGCCCACGAAGCACCCGTGAACCCTCTTCGGGGAACACCACCCATTGGAGAGCCGGATGCGGGAGACGCCCCACGTTCCGTTTCGAAAGGCCACGGGCTGGGTCCTCAACCAGTTCCTCCTACCCCCTCTGCCTGCGGCAGAGATTCTGGCGGCGACGGCGCCGTTTCACGCCCTAAACCGAAGTTCCTGAGACAAGAACAGCGGAACCGCTGTTGGGTTGAAAGGTTTCCC
>CAZBWD010000116.1:0-5888 GCA_964495585.1 uncultured Thermotogae bacterium | reverse complement strand
CGCTTGAGTATGTGATTCTACAAGAGGGGGCCTCTTGGAAGGCCCCCTTCTCTGCCTTGCTGTGGTCGCTCTGCTCCTTAGCCTTGGTTGCCAAGAATCTCAGTCTTCATTTCCGGTGCGACACCGGCATCTCCGAGGGTTTCTATCGACATCTGGAGCGCGTGCTTGAGAGCTTGATCCACGGTCATTTGGTCGAGCATCACACCGTAGAAGTCCTTCACGATGTTGAATGTTAGGCCCGGAGGCAGGAGCACGTACCCCCATTCCGCAAACTGTGCGGTCTTTGTAATAGCACTCCAATTCGTCGGACCTTTGGGTCCTGGTGAACAGCCCACCGGTGACTGTAGGGAAGGTTCTGCAGAAGTAAGGGTGCAACCTCTGTTTATCAGCTCTTGCCCCTGCTTGTCGAGGCAGAACTCGATGAACTTCCAAGCGGCATCCTTATGGGTGCTTTTTGCATTGATGGCGTAGAAACCGGTATGAAGCGTGGAGTAGTTCCTAACCCCCCGTGGGATAGGAGCCATATCCCAGTTGAAATCGGTTATGCCCTTGTACACCGAGGTCGACATCCAGCTCCCTTGGAAAGTCATCGCGGCTTTGCCAGCCTGGAACAGATCCGTGGTAGGCACACCTACAGCCGCTACCTGAGGGGGGGCGATGTACTTGTTGGTCAGATCATGCCACCACTGGAGGAACTTCCTTGCGCCGTCGCCAATGTCGATTTGCCCTTTGTCGTTCACGATCTTGTCGCCAAAGGTGCCAATCAGCGAGTACCAGAGCCCCTGGAAAGACAGTGCGTCACACCCCCACTGCACTACTTTGCCGTTTTCGGTGACGGTTAACGCCTTAACGGCGTGTTCGAAGTCTTGCCACGTCCAGTTGTCATTGGGATAGGGTATCCCTGCTTTGTCGAACATGTCCTTGTTGTAGTACAGGACCTCGGTCGCATAGCACCACGGAAGCCCGTACAGGTGACCCTGCATCTTCATCAGGCTGCCAACCGCAGGGATAAAATCACTCTTCGATACTACGCTGCTGCCTGCGACATAGTTGTCTAGGGGGACAATCAAGCTTTGCTTAGCAAAGTTGCCCAGGTCACATTCCCAGAGACACAGAACATCCGGTAGTGTCCCGGTTACAGCCATGGTATGGAGCTTTTGAGAGTACTCTGATTCAGGAATCAAGGTGAAATTTACCTTGATATTCGGGTTCGCTTTCTCGAAGGCCTGCACGTAGTTATAAGGGTCCTGGAGTGCATTCCAGTGCGCATAGGTTATAGTAACTTGTTCTGCGAGGCCAACGGCGCTGAACAACGCGATACTAACCACCAATAAACCTATAACCTTCTTCACGATAAACCTCCTTTAGGTTCACATCAGCAAGTGTCCAACTCTGCCTCCCCTGTCCTCCATTTTGCTTTTGTTTCGTTCCATCTCTCACCCCCTTCCTTGTCCTCAGGCGGAGTTTCTGCCTACCAACCGCATCGGAACCCGGAATTTCATCAAGCCGGTTTTCTCGCTCGTCCAAGGCGTCTGGACTTCCTCTCACAGTGGCAAATACCGGCTTTTCTACACACTCCGAACAACACCTCATCTAATCTTGCCATTGCTAGCTCGTCGGGGACCGCCAGGCTCAACTCGCTTTGTGGCACGGAGCGCACCGAAGACGACAAGGTCGGAAACTGCAGTGGGCCTGTCGCGGCCGCTGAAGAAGCAGGCGGCTCCCCGGGAGCGGTCCTCCATAATTGGGCTCCTTGGGCGCCGACTCCTGTTGACCTTGAGCCTGTGGCGTTCAAGGGCTTCCGGATATTCTGTATAGCGCTTAGCCGTGCTCGATATACGAAGAGGCCCGTTTAGGATTGCAACTCTTCTATATCGCGACGGACACGATCCTCGGTAGCCTCCTTGACGGTCAGCCATCACCACGTGATGAGTAGCGAGGCCACTAAAATAACACGCCATCAACGCAAAGAGGGTTCTGCTCCTCAATAGGCCTTCAATCAAGAGGAGGGCCCGATTTCCCGCTTCTTGGAGCAAGTTGTGTGAAACACCTAAACCCCTCTGGTTTTTAGGGGATGCTTCTTGATACCCTGTCTGCGGGTACTTCATCTCTGCGCCCCCAGGCAGAGTCCCTGTCAGGCTGTGCAAGTTTTGAAGAGTGTCTCGGCGCGGGAGATGGTTCGTCGATGTCGGTTGAGAGAGGAACTTTGGCGAGCGGGGTTGTTGGTTGATAGTTGCTTTTTTGTGTGGTCGGTGAGCAATGAGGTCACGGCGCAAGCGGTTCGGCAGTACATCAAGCCTCAGCATTGAGATCAGCTCCGGCTAGATCTGTAGGATCTTGCTTCTTGGTACCCCGCAGCTTGCTACGGGGTTCTTCACCTGCCTCGAGAGAACCCGCCGCTCTTTACCTCTTTTTCGCTGTGCGCTTGTGCTGGGGCCGCTGCAATAAAAGAAGATCTGCAGTGTGCTCTGCTTCTAGTGCATCCTCTTCTATAATAGCCTGCTGCGTCTCCCCGTATACGTCAGGTCTATTGTTTAATGCCTGGGATTCGGTATAAGCTGCAAACCCACTAGTCTCAACAACATCCCGAACGGTTACGTGTTTGTTCACAAGCCTCCTTGGTATCGTTCCCGGTAACGTTACCAACGTAGCACACTTTAACCCTCCGGTCAAGAGCCCCTCGCGAGGGGAAGCGGTGAAAAGCCTGAACCGGACCTGCTTATTCTGTTTCCGCCCGCCGCAGGACGCAGGGCAGCGCGGCGAGAAGGTCGCTCGGGAGGATCGACCGCTCCGAGTTCCTGTGGGCAAGGTGGTCGGCGGTCGCCCCGTGCAGGGTCGCGCCAAGGATCGCGGCGTCCTGCGGCGTCGCCCCACCGGCGAGGAACCCCGCGATGAGCCCGGTGAGGACGTCCCCCGACCCGCCCGTGGCCAGGCCGGTGTTTCCGGTTGGGTTGAGGAAGACCTCCCCTTCAGGGGTCCCGATCGCGGTTGGTCGTCCCTTCAGAAGGAGTGTCACGCGGTGCGCCTGGGCGAAGCCGCGGGCGACCTCGATCCGCTCCGCGTCGATCTCCCGGGCCGACCGGCCGACCAGCCGCGACATCTCCCCGGGATGGGGGGTGAGGACGGCGCGGCCGGCGACCGCCGCCAGCCGGTCGAGCCGATCGCGCAGCGGGAAGAGCCCATCGGCGTCGAGGACGATCTTTCCCTTTACGGTTCGCAGGAGCCGCAGGATAACCGCGCCGACGGCCGGCGCCCGCGCGAGTCCCGGGCCGATCGCGAGGGTGTCCGCCTGGGCCGCGGCGTCGAGGAGGCGCGAGACGGCCCGGCGGGCGAGGTGGTCACCCTGTTCGGGGAGCGGGAGGGTCAGCGCCTCGGGCAGTGCCGCGGCGACGGTCGACGCGACGGGCCGTGGTGCAGCCACGGTGACCAGTCCCGCGCCGGCGCGCAGCGCCCCTGCGGCGCAGAGGATCGCCGCGCCACTCATCCCGACCGAGCCCGCGACGACGAGCACTCGGCCGAAGGTGCCCTTGTGGCCGGTCGGCGGCCGGGCCGGGAGCTTCGCCTTGATGAACCTTGCGTCGGCCACCCAGGCGAGCGGGCGGGCGTCGGTGAGCACCGAGGGCGGGTAGCCGACCGGGGCCACCTCGATCTCGCCGCACAGCCCCCGCGCCGGGAAGAAGAGGTGCGCCGGTTTGTACACGGCCATGACAATTGTGAGATCGGAGTGCACCGCGTCTCCGAGGAGCGCGCCGGAATCCGCGGATAGGCCGGATGGCAGGTCGATCGCCACCCGCTTTGCGGCCGCTGCGTTCAGGAGGGCCACGGCTTGCGCGTACCGGCCCTGGACGGACCGGTCGACGCCGATCCCGAGCAGCCCGTCGAGGATGACCTCTCCCCAGGTAAGGGCCGCCTCGAGCGGTGCGAGCTCCTCGAGGAAGACCAGGGCATGTGGTGCTTCCTGCCGCAGCCGCGCGGCCTGCTCCCCTGTGAGCGGCGCGAGGTCGGCCTCGGGGTGGAGACAGAGCGCCCGCACTTTGACGCCAGCCTCGTGCAGCGCCCGCGCGGCGACCAGCGCGTCGCCCCCGTTTCCGCCCTTGCCGGCAAGGGCGACGACCCGCTTCGGCGAGAAGCGCCGCAGGATGACCGCGGCGACCGCTCGGCCGGCGGTCTCCATTAGTGCGCCTGCCGGGACACCTGCCTCGGCGGCCCGTCGGTCGAGCGCCTTCGCCTCTTCTACACTGAGAACGGGGATCCCTTTCATCTTTGATCCTCCTGCGGCAGCGGGGCGCAGTGCACCGGTCGCCGCGATCGCACCCGGGCGACGATCTCCTCGGCCAGGTCCTTCGCCGCCTTCCCGCTCACTGGGAGCCAGTCGACCGATTCCTCGCGGCGGAACCACGCCATCTGCCGGCGGGCGAGCGCCCAAGAGTTGCGCGTGATCCGCTCGGCGAGCTCGGCCTTCGTGATCTTCTCGTCGAGGTAGCCGAACGTCTCCCGCACGCCGATCGTCCGGAACGCTTGATGGCTTGGCCCGAGGCCGGCCGCGCGCAGGCGTTTAACCTCCGCGATCAGGCCGTTGCGCAGCATCCCCTCGACGCGCTCGGCGATCGTGCGGCGGTGGTCCTCCCGCCCCCGCCACAGACCGAATCTGATGAACCGGTAGGGCAGCGGTTTGGCCTCCTGCTGCAGCGTGCTGATCGGCCGGCCGGTCAGCGTCCGGACCTCCAGAGCGCGCACGATCCGCAGCCGGTCGTTCTCGTGGATCCGTGCCGCCGCCACGGGGTCGACCTGCTGCAGGCGCGCGTAGAGGAGCGGGAGCGGCTCATGGATCAGAGCCCGGCGCAGGTCCGGGTCCGCGGACGGCCCGGGGAAGATCCCCCGCAGCACCGCGCCGAGATAGAGCGTCCCCCCGCCGGCGAGGAGCGGCAGGGCGCCCCGCGCGGCGATCCGCGGGATCAGGGCTTCGACGTCGTTGCGGAAGGCCATCGCGTCATAGGCGCCCGTGGGCTCCACGGTGTCGATCAGGTGATGGGGAACCCGCGCGCGCACCGCGGGGGACGGCTTGTCCGTGACGATGTCGAGCCCGCGGAAGAAGGCGCGCGAGTCGGCGGAGATCACCTCGCCGCCAAGCGCGAGTGCCACTTCCACCGCAGTCGCGCTCTTGCCGGTGGCGGTCGGACCGAGGATCACGATCGGTCGGCGGGGAGAGGCTTTGGTCACTCTTCGCCCCGCAGGAGCTCCCGGAACCGCTTCAGCTCGGCGCGGCGCGAGGGGTGCTTGAGCTTCTCGATCGCCTTGATCTCGATCTGCCTCACGCGCTCCCGCGTGATGTTGAACTTCAGGGCGACGTCCTTCAGGGTCCGCGGGTGGTCGTCGTCCAGGCCGTAGCGGAGCTTCAGGATCTCGCGTTCTCGCTCGTCGAGCTGGTTCAACGCGCGGTTCAGCTGCTCCTTCAAGAACATCCGGAACGTCTCCTTGGTCGGGGAAGGGGAGCTCGGATCCTCGATGAAGTCGCCGAGGGTGTCCTCCTCCTCGTCGCCGATCGGCCGCTCCAGGGAGGCGGTGTACTGGGAGACGTTTTCCACCTTCTTGATCTTGTCGACCGACATCCCGGTGAGGGCGGAGAGATCCTCGAGCGTCGGGGCGGCGCCGTACTGCTGGATGAACTCCCGCTTCGTGCGGGACAGCTCGCGCACCGTCTCGATCATGTGAACGGGAACACGGATCGTCCGCGACTGGTCGGCGATTGCGCGGGTGACCGCCTGGCGGATCCACCAGGTGGCGTAGGTCGAGAACTTGAACCCACGTGTGTAGTCGAACTTCTCGACTGCCTTCATCAGGCCCATGTTCCCTTCCTGGATCAGGTCGAGGAAGGACAGGCCGCGATT
>CAZBWD010000115.1:844-5925 GCA_964495585.1 uncultured Thermotogae bacterium | reverse complement strand
GCGGCTAGCCCTGGTCTACATCGTCGGGAATCTCTTCCAGCTCCAGGGGGTCCTCCTCGACGATCTCCAGCAATGCGTCGCAGTGAGAACACCGTATCCGATTGTAGAGATAGGCCTCTTCGGGATCCACCCGAATGTTCGCGTCACAGATCGGACAGATCGCCTTCGGCATTCCTTCCTCCTCGTGGTCTTCGATGCTTCCTTGAGTTTCTGGGTCCTTCCGGGTTCTTCGCCCGCCGGATGCGATCCTTCTTCTCGAGCGGCACCTCACTATCAAGATCCGCGTAGTTCCACGTTCCGGAGATCTCCTCAACCACCAACGGATCGATGCTGACGACCTCCAGGATCACCCCGCAGTTCGGGCAGTGCACCCTCATCCGGCGGGCGACTTCCTCCTCCGCGAGGCGGATCGGCGCATGACATAGCGGACAGGCTGTGGTCGGCATTTCGGCTGTGTTTCTCTAGAGAGGGTCCCTCCCTATCTTGCGAGCGCGCGGCGCTGAGCTTCCACCGTCCGTGCACCTTCGGCTGAGCTTGCCCCGGATGATCCCCGTTTCTGATCCCGTCCGAGCTGCTGTGACCGAACCTGCGCTCTCCGGCAAATGAAACCGTCCCCTCCCCCGCTTCCCCGAACCGACCTCGACCTTGGTGAAAGACCGTGCCGTGACCATCTCCGCCTGCTCCAGGGAGCTACTTCTTCCCTTTCTCCTTCTTGGGGGCCTTCTTCCCCCCCTTGCTCTTCTGCGCCATGGTCACGTTCACCTCCTTCTTTCATCCGCCATGGAAGTGGAAGGAGCATAGTCCCTGTCCGATTAGGAGTCAAGAGGCAAAATACCGATCATTTTCCCTCATCTTTCAAGGTCAATATCCGCATTCTTGATGCGGATCATTCCGTCACTATGAAGGAGCCCGACGTCCTACAATCTGAGTAAACCTGAGTCTCCGAATTCAACGAAACCAACGCGCTCAAGCGGGATCGGACACATGCCCCTGCCGGCCGTTGAACGTCGGTTACCTTCTGTGTCCCTTGCGGCCCTCATTTGCATCCACCCCGCAAAGTGCGACAATATGAACAAAGGAGGAAGCGAACGATGGGTCTGGCAGTGAGCGAGATGCACCGGGGGATGGTTATCCTCTACGATGGTGAGCTATACGAGATCATTGAGTACGAACACTCCAAACGAGGACGGGGCGGGGCGATCGCCCGCACCCGGCTTCGTCATTTGAAGAGCGGACGGGTCACCGCGACCACCTTCAAGGGCGCCGAGAACACGCAGTCGGCGTTCCTCGAGTCCCGTCCCCTGCAGTACCTCTTTCACGACGGAGAGGACTACGTGTTCATGGACAGCGAGCGGTTCGACCAGTTCCCGGTTCCGGCGGACACCCTCGGCGAGCAGCGCGCCTTCCTGATCGAGGGGCAGAACGTGATTGGGTACTACCATGGAGCCACCCTGGTCAAGGTCGATCTCCCGAACTTCGTCGAGCTGGAGGTCGTCCGCACCGAGCCGGGCGTCCGCGGCGACACGGTCTCCAATGTGGAGAAGCCCGCGGAGCTGGAGAGCGGTGCGGTCGTGCAGGTCCCGCTGTTCGTCAAGGAGGGCGACCGGCTGAAGGTGGACACGCGGAGCGGGAAGTACGTGGAGCGGGTGTAAGGAGGCGTCATGGCGGAGCGAAAGGTCGAGATCGTCGATGAGGACGGGCGCATCACCATCTCGGAGGAGGTTGTCGCAACCATCGCCCGGATCGCTGCGGAAAAGGTCGACGGCATCGCCCGGTCCTCGCGTGGGGGGAGCGGAGGGATCATGAGCTTCTTCGGCGGCGAGGACCTCTCCCCCACCATCCGGACCGAACTGGGCGAGGAGGGGGTCCACGTCGAACTACGGATCGTCGTCGAGTACGGGTACCCCGTCCACGAGGTGGCCCAAGGGATCCAAACGAACGTCCAGCAGGACATCCAGAGGCTCGCCGGGGTCACCGTCACCGGGGTCGACGTCTACGTGCGGAAGGTCGTCCCGCCGCAGACCCCCGAGGGCCCGGTCCAGGAGGAGTGAGGAGGCCATGATGATCGAGGCAGAAAAAGGGAACGTCGGCATCTCCAAGGACGTTGTGACAGCGATCGCGGGGATTGCGGTCTCCGAGGTGGATGGGATCGCCAACCTTCGTCCCGGGGACAGCGCGTTCCGCCGCGGTGAGGGGATGAAGCGCTACGTCGACACCGAGGTCGAGGGCGAGAACGTCAAGGTGACGGTGCGGATCACTGCGGTCTACGGCAACCCGATCCACAAGGTCGCCAAGCAGGTCCAGACCCGGGTCAAGACGGAGATCGAGCGGATGACCGGCCTGCGCGTCAGCGCGGTGGACGTCGACGTCCAGCACCTGGTCGAGCCGGAGGAGCCTGCTCCCGTGGAGGAGGAGGAATGAGCCTTCTGGGCGCCGTACTCGCCGCCCTGTTCACCCTCGGTCTCGGCACCCTGGCCCTCCTCGTGGGGGCGGGGATCCCGTCGCTCTCCGACGTCACGCGCTTCCTCTCCTCACCGTCCGGCGAGGCGCTCCTGTTCGCCCTCGGATCGGTCCTCATCCTCCTCGGTGGCTATTTCACGGTCCTCGTTCTCCACGGGCGGACGGCACGGGCGCGGTTCACCCAGGAGGGAGCAGGCGGACGGATCGAGCTGTCGCCGTTCGCGCTGCGCGAGTTCGTGAGCGGCATCCTCCGCCAGGAGATCGGGATCGAACGCTTCGGCGTTCGGCTTCAGCACCGCGAGGAGGGAATCGCCATCCGAATCCAAACCGCTCTGTCGCCCGATCAGCAGGTGGCCGAGGTGGCCCACCGGATCCAGGAGACGCTCACCCGCCGCATCGCGGAACGGACCGGGGTCACCGTCCAGGAGGTCTCCGTCCTCGTGAACAGCATCCGGCCGCACCAGCAAGAGAAGGAAGAGAAGGAGCCGATGTCCGATGACCGTGACGCCTAGACTCCTCGGGCTCCTCGCTGGACTCGCTGCCGGCCTGCTCCTCGTCCTCGTCGGCTGGCGGATCCTCCTCATCCTGGTCGGTTTCACCCTGTTCGGCTACCTCGTGGGCGCCTACCTCGAGTCCCGGCAGGACGTGATCCGGCGGCTGCGCACCTTCTACCAGAGACTCTTCCACTCCTGATGCAGCGGCGGGAGGCGAGGCAGTTCCTGCTGCGCGCTCTTTATCAGCGCGAGTTCGTGGACACACCCCTCGACGAGATGCTCGCCGAGGTCAATCCCGGTGACCAGCGGCGCTACATCGAGCGCTCCTTCTCCGGGATCCTCACCCACCTGGATCAGATCGACACCCTGGCCGCGCGACACACTATCGGGTGGCGGTTTGAGCGCCTGGCGCTGATCGACCGGAACATCCTCCGGCTCGGGATCTACGAGCTGCTCTTTTGCCCCGACATTCCCCCGGAGGTCGCGATCGACGAGGCGGTCGAGCTGTGCAAGACGTACGGGACCGACCGCTCGCGGGTCTTCATCAACGGGATCCTCGATCGCATCTGGAAGGAACAGGGCCTCCCCGCCCCGCAAGGAAAGACCGATCCCTGATTCCCAGGCGCTCCTTCGACGTCCCCGTTGACCGCTCGCCGACCTGCGGCTACCATCTACACTAGGATGAGACTGCCACAGGTTGGAGAGAAGGCGGGATTTCGAATCTCTAAGCGGCTCTCCCCGCAGGGGGACCAACCGCGGGCGATCGCGGAGCTGACGGAGGGCATTTCATCTGGAATGCGTTTCCAGACGCTGTTGGGTGCCACCGGAACCGGGAAGACGTTCACGATCGCGCACGTCATCCAGAACGCGCAGCGCCCCACGCTCGTCATCGCGCACAACAAGACGCTGACCGCCCAGCTCGCCAACGAGTTCCGCGAGCTGTTCCCCGACAACGCCGTCCATTACTTCGTCTCCTACTACGACTACTACCAACCGGAGGCCTACATCCCGCAGACCGACACCTACATCGAGAAGGACTCCTCGATCAACGACGAGATCGACCGGCTGCGCCACGCCGCGACCAGCGCCCTGTTCGAGCGACGGGACGTGATCATCGTCGCCTCGGTCTCCTGCATCTACGGGCTGGGCTCACCCGAAAACTACCACGACATGTCGATCGAACTCTCCCGCGGCGGGGCATCGGAGCGCGACGACGTCATGCGCGGCCTGGTGGCGCTCCAGTACGCGCGCAACGAGGTTGGGTTCGATCGCGGGACCTTCCGCGCCCGCGGCGACACCCTGGAGATCATCCCTGCCTACGAGGAGCGGGTCGTGCGCGTCGAGTTCTTCGGGGACGAGATCGAACGGATCACGCTCCTCGACCAGATCACCGGCCATCCGCTGCACGAAGTGGACGAGATCCGGATCTACCCGGCCTCCCACTTCATCACCCCGGCGCAGCGGACCCGCCGGGCGGTGGAGACGATCGAGGAGGAGCTGGAGGAACGGCTGGCCGAGCTGCGGCGCGAGGACAAGCTCCTCGAGGCCCAGCGCCTGGAGCAGCGGACGCGCTACGACCTGGAGATGATGCAGGAGGTGGGCTACTGCTCGGGGATCGAGAACTACTCCCGCCACCTCGATGGCCGCGCCGCCGGCGAGCCCCCGTCGGTCCTGCTCGACTACTTCCCCGACGACTTCCTGCTCGTGATCGACGAGTCACACCAGACCGTCCCCCAGGTCCGCGGGATGTACCACGGGGACCGCTCCCGCAAGGAGACGCTCGTCGAGTACGGGTTCCGCCTCCCCTCCGCGCTCGACAACCGGCCGCTCACCTTCTCCGAGTTCGAGGCGCGGCTGAACCAGGTCGTCTTCGCCTCGGCCACGCCCGGGCCGTACGAGGAGCGGCATGCCCAGCAGGTGGTGGAGCAGATCATCCGGCCGACCGGGCTCGTCGATCCCCAGGTCGAGATCCATCCCGTCACCCGTCAGGTCGACCACCTCGTGGGGGAGACCCGCACCGTCGTCGACCGCCGCGAGCGGGTCCTCGTGACGACGCTCACCAAGCGGATGGCGGAGGACCTGACCGAGTACCTCGTCGACCTCGGGGTCAAGGCGCGGTACCTGCAC
>CAZBWD010000115.1:0-834 GCA_964495585.1 uncultured Thermotogae bacterium | reverse complement strand
CTGCACTCCGAAATCGACACCCTTGACCGCGTGGAGATCCTGCGCGACCTGCGGCTCGGGAAGTTCGACGTCCTCGTGGGGATCAACCTCCTGCGCGAGGGGCTCGACCTGCCGGAGGTCGCGCTCGTCGCCGTGCTCGACGCGGACAAGGAGGGGTTCCTCCGCTCCGGGACGTCGCTCATCCAGACGATCGGGCGCGCGGCGCGGAACGTGCGGGGGAAGGTCCTCCTGTACGCGGACCTCGAGACCGATTCCATCCGCTACGCCGTCGACGAGACGAACCGCCGGCGCGCCATCCAGATCGCCTACAACGAGGAGCACGGGATCACCCCCCGGTCGATCGAGCGGGAGGTCACGGATATCCTATCCACAATCCGCAGGCCGCAGGCCCCGCGCCCGTCCAAGGACGAGATCGATCGGCTGTCGAGGGATGACGCCCTCGCGCTCGTCAAGCGGCTGGAGGCCGAGATGCTCCAGGCCGCTCAACGGCTCGAGTTCGAGCTCGCCGCCTCGCTGCGCGACGAGATCCGGGAGGTGAAGAAGCGGCTATGAACGTCCTGCGCGTGAAGGGAGCCCGCGAGCACAACCTGAAGAACATCGACCTCGAGATCCCGCGCGACCGGCTCGTCGTCATCACCGGGATCTCGGGCTCGGGGAAGAGCTCGCTCGCCTTCGACACGATCTACGCCGAGGGGCAGCGCCGCTACGTCGAGTCCTTGTCCGCCTACGCCCGCCAGTTCCTCGGGCAGATGGAGAAGCCGGACGTCGACTTCATCGAAGGGCTGTCCCCCGCGATCTCGATCGACCAGAAGACGAGAAGCCACAACCCCCGCT
>CAZBWD010000114.1:0-6039 GCA_964495585.1 uncultured Thermotogae bacterium | reverse complement strand
CCTCGGACGACGGCTTCTCGGTGATGGACTACGACCGCGTGGATCCGGCGTTCGGCGACTGGGGCGACCTCCACCGGTTGACGCAGCGCTTCGGCCTGATGGCGGACCTCGTGATGAACCACGTCTCTGCGCAGGGGGAGTGGTTTCGCGGGTTCCTCGCCGGGAACCCGGCCTACAGCGACTTCTTCGTCACCGTGCAGGAGGGGACAGACCTGTCGGCGGTCGTGCGGCCGCGGGCGCGCCCGCTGCTCACACCTTTCGAGACAGCGTCGGGCCGGAAGCTCGTGTGGACGACGTTCAGCCCAGACCAGGTTGACCTCAACTACGCCAATCCCGAGGTCCTCCTGCGGGTCGTCGACGTCCTGTTGTCGCTCGTGCGCCGGGGGGCGAGCCTCATGCGGCTCGACGCCGTGGCGTTCCTGTGCAAGCGGGTCGGCACCCCGTGCATCCACCTCGAGGAGACCCACCGGGTCGTCAAGCTCCTGCGCGCCGTCCTCGACGCAGTGGCGCCAGACGTTCTCCTCGTCACCGAGACGAACGTCCCGCACGCCGAGAACGTGAGCTACTTCGGCGATGGCACCGACGAGGCGCAGCTCGTCTACCAGTTCCCACTGCCGCCGCTCGTCGTCGACGCGTTCGAGCGGCAGGACGGGACCGCGCTCACCGGCTGGGCGGACTCGCTCGGCCAGCCTCCCAACGGGTGCGCGTTCCTCAACTTCCTCGCCTCGCACGACGGGATCGGGCTCCGCCCGCTCGAAGGGCTCCTCGAGCGCTTCCGGGTCGAGGCGCTGGTCGCCCGCACGCTCGAGCGGAACGGGTGCGTCTCGTATCGGCAGAACATCGATGGCACGCAGAGCCCCTACGAGCTCAACATCTCGCTCTTCGACGCCCTGTCCGATCCTCACGGTGGCGAGCCGCTGGAGCGGCAGATCGACCGGTTCCTGACCGCGCAGGCGATCCTGCTCAGCCTCGCCGGGGTGCCCGCGATCTACTTCCACAGCCTGTTCGGATCGCGCAGCTGGATCGAGGGCGTGGCGAGGCGCGGTGAGAACCGCGCCATCAACCGGCAGAAGCTGGACCAAGCTCGCCTCCTGGCGGAGCTCGAGGACGAGGCTTCGCTGCGTGCCCGCGTGTTCAGCGGGTATGGCCGGCTTCTCTGCGCCCGCGCGGGTCACCCCGCGTTCGATCCGCGAAGCGACCAGCTGATCCTGCGGATCGATCCCCGCGTCTTCGCGGTGGTGCGAGGGGGTTCGCAAGGCGTGGAGCCCGTGCTGTGCCTGCACAACCTTGGCGACGCCGCGTGCCGGATCGCTCTTCCCCTGACACAAGTCGGGTTCGGTCGCGGGACGATGCTGTGTGATCTCCTCTCGGATGGGCCCTTCCCGGCCGGGGAACGGGCGGAGATCGTCCTTGGGCCGCTCCAGACGCTGTGGCTGGCGGAGGGTGAACGGTGAACATCGGGTTCGTCGCGACGCGACTCGCGGGGACCGACGGAGTGTCACTCGAGGCGGCGAAGATCGCGGAGATCCTGCGCGGGATGGGGCACCGGATCGCGGCCTGCGCCGGGGAAATCGCCGGATGGGGTCCAGACGCGGTCTCCATCCTGGCGATGCACTTCGCTACGCCGGAGATCCGCGCCATCCACGATAATGCCTTCCGCGCCGAGGATCCCGGAGACGTGCGCGCCCGCATCGCGACGCACGCCGCCGGGCTGCGCCGCGGGATCGCGGCGTTCATCGCCGATTACCGCATCGAGCTCCTCGTCGTGGAGAACGCACTCGCGATCCCCATGCACCTGCCGCTCGGCGTGGCGCTGCGCGACCTGATCGAGACGACCGGAGTCCCGACCGTCGCCCACCACCACGACTTCTCCTGGGAGCGGGAGCGGTTCGCCCGCTGTGCGGTCCCCGATCTCCTCGAACGGTGCTTCCCTCCGGATCTCCCGTCGATCCGGCACATCGTGATCAACTCCCCGGCACAGGCGGCGCTTCAGGAGCGGCGTGGGCTGCGGTCTTGGATTCTGCCGAACTTCCTGGATTTCGAGACCGGCCCGCCGCGGCGCGCTGACCGGTCTGCCCGGCTCCGCCGCGAACTCGGGATCGGACCGGGCGAGCGGATCATCTTCCAGCCGACCCGTGTCGTCGCCCGCAAGGGGATCGAGCGCTCGATCGACCTGGCCCGCCGTCTGCAGGAGAGCGACCCGTGGCACGGCTATCGCCTGTTGATCACCCACAGTGCGACAGATGAAGGCAGCGCGACCCTCGAACGCCTGCGCGCTTTGGCCGTTCAGGCTGGGGTGAACCTGACCTTCGCCGCCGATCGCTTCGTTGCCTCCCGGGGCGTAGCGCCAGCTGCAGCCGGCTTCGACCTGCAAGACGCGTACGGGGCGGCGGATTTCGTGACCTATCCCAGCCTGGTGGAGGGATTCGGCAACGCGTTCCTCGAGGCGGTCTTCTTCCGCCGGCCGATCCTCGTGAACCGGTATCCCGTCTATGTAGCGGACATCGAACCGCTCGGCTTTCGGGTCGTTGCGATCGACGGGGAAGTGACGGACAAGACGGCCGCGGCTGTGCAGCGCATCCTCGATGATCCGAAAGCCGAAGAAGCGATGACGGCGCACAACTACGCACTGGCCGCCGAGCGATTCTCCCATGCTGTCGGGCGGCGGTGCCTGGAGTCCGTCCTCGCGACGCTGTTCTGAGCGGAACGATCGTTCGGGTGACGCGGCGCAAGCAGCGGTTGACGCCCTACAACGGGGTGTTCTTCTCCTCGTACATCGCCCGATCGGCTTCCTGCAGTGCCCGGCCGATCGACCAATCGCCTTGCGGCACCCAGTGGGTGAAACCGATCGAGACGCTCACCGGCACCGGGCCCAAGGGGCATGTGAGCCGCAGGCGGGCGATCTGCTCGCAGATCCGGTCCTTCACGATCGCGACATCCTGCCCGTCGCGCGGCAGGAGGATCAGGAACTCGTCCCCGCCGTAGCGGACCACGACATCTGAGCGGCGGACCGACATCCTCAGCACCCGCGCCACTTCCTGCAGGACGCGATCGCCGACGAGGTGGCCGAACCGGTCGTTCACCTCTTTGAACTGATCAACGTCGACCATTAGGAGGCCGATCGCGTAGCCGTGCCGCTCGGCGCGGGCGATCTCCACCTCCAGAAGCTCGTCGAGGGCGTAACGGTTGAAGGTCCCCGTCAGGGGATCGTGGCGGGCGATGTAGGCCAGCTCGCCTCGGTAGTGCCGCTCGGCGGTGATGTCCTGGAGGGTTCCCTCGTAGAAGAGGACCGTGCCCGTACTGTCACGGATTGCGCGGCACGTGTCGCGAACCCAGACCGTCTCCCCGTCCCGCCGGCGCAGTCGCGCCTCGAAGTCCCGCACCATCCCGTCGCGCTTCAGGAGGAGGCGCTCCTTCTCCCGCTCCCGCGGGCGGACGAAGAACCCGGAGGCGAGCATACCGAGGAGCTCTTCCTTCCTTTCGAAGCCGAGGAGCTCGGCAAGCGCGACGTTGGCATCGATGATGTGACCCTCGGGCGTGGTGATGTAGAGCGCGACCGGAACGTGCTCAAAGACGGTCTCGTAGTGCATCGCTTCGCGTCCCATCCCCACGCCTACCTGCGCACCCGCCCCCGCAGGCGTGTGCTTCACCACCACATCTTTGTGACGCTCTATCGCTCTCATCCCGCTTGGGAGTATACCTGAAGACCGCAACTTCCTAGACGTGAGCGGATCCATATGCCTGCGTGCACCTGGATTTCGTTTCCTGTTCAGCCTAACATTTTGTGGGAGGGAGAGATGCCCGAGAAAGCGACCATCCCGGCGCTGGTGGAGATCCCAAAAGGAAGCCGGAACAAGTACGAATACGATGACGACAGCGGCCGGGTCCGCCTCGATCGGGTGCTCTATTCACCGGTGCACTACCCCGCCGACTATGGGATCATCCTCGACACACTCGCCGAGGACGGGGACCACCTTGATGTCCTGATTGTGACGCACGAGCCGACCTTCCCCGGCTGTCTCGTCCCGGTCCGCCCGGTAGGCGTGCTCGACATGCGCGACGAGAAGGGGCGCGATCAGAAGCTCCTCGCCGTTCCTGCGGTCGATCCGCGGTTCGCCGAGGTTCACGACCTCTCCGACCTTTCCCCGCACTTTCTCGCCGAGATCGAGCACTTCTTCCAGGTCTACAAGACGCTCGAGGAGAAGACGACCCATGTCCTGGGTTGGAAGGGCGTCGAGGAGGCCTGGCGCATCCTGCGCGAGGCGCGTGCCCGGTTCGAGGGAAGCGATCCCGCGTAGCGGCCGCGCGTGGTGAGGGCTCATTGGAGATCTCTGCGATCCGCGAGCCCAACAAGCCATGAGCCCGTGAACTCAAGAAACTCTACGAATCCTACGAACTTCAGGAACTGAAACCTGGATTCCTGACAGCCTCAGCCAGTGGTACACCTCCTGGCTCCCGCGGTAGCTGACTCCCTGGCGTTCCTCGGTACGGTCGGTCGCCGGTGGCGGTGCCGGGGAGAGCCCGGCGATCGCCTGGCACAGGTCATCGGTCATCTCAAACGACGCAGCAGCGAGCGATTCCTCAAGCTGATCGACGTTCCATGCCCCGATGATCGGCGAGGTGACCGCGGGATGGGCCATCACCCACGCCACGGCGAGCGTCGCCGGGGCAACCCCGTGATCGGAGGCAAGCCGGGCGAACCGCTCGGCCACCGCATAGTAGAAGCCCTCAGCGTAGCAGGTCTTGTAGAGGTCATTCTCCACGAGCCGACCGGCAGCGGACGGCACGAGGCCCCGTACTTCCCGGTCAGGAGCCCGCCGCCGAGCGAACGGTAGGTAATGACGCCCAGATCTTCAGCGCACGCCAGCGGGAGGATCTCGACCTCGGCCTGCCGCTTGATGAGGTTGTACATCGGTTGGATGCATGCGAATCGGGGTAGTCCGAGCCGATCGGCAATCCCACCGAAGGACATCGTGCCGAAACACGGCCTCGAGACGTGCAGACCGGTCGGTCCCAGTACGGTGTAGTACTTAGCGGGCTAAAATCGCGGAACGCGGTTTGAGGTCCGCTGTCGGTTCTAGCCGCAGTCCGGCATGGCGCTTACTTACGCAAGCAAGTAGTAGTCCATGATCCTGCCTTACCTCCACTGCGAGATCATATCCCGAATGGCGCGGCCACCACAGTGCCGGATCCTGGGGGAGGTCGACCTTCTCTACCCCTCGTCTCGCCTTGCGTAGAGACCCTCTGCAGTGAGCCAATGGGAGGAAGAGAAGGAATTTGACAGTTGAGTTGTGGTTATGCTATTCTTGTAGCGATACCGGTACCGTTTACGAGGCGTGTCATGGAGAACCGGCCGACAATCTACGATGTTGCCAGGGCAACGGGCTTTTCCATCAACACCGTGTCCCGTGCCTTGAACGGTAAGCCGGATGTCAATCCTAGCACAAAGCACAAAATCCTCGAGACAGCAAAGAAGCTCAAATATACGCCGAACAAGCTCGCCAGAGGGCTTCGATCGAACAAGACGGGCGTGATCGGGGTGATCGTTGCGGATGTATCGAATCCGTTCTTCTCGGCCGTCGTGAAGGGGATGGGAAGGGCTGCGAAGGAGCTGGGGTACAGCATCATCCTACAGGACACAAGCGAAAACTACGCAAACGAGGAAGAAGCGGTACAGATCATGCAGACCGAGCTGGTGGACGGCGTGTTGATCACCCCGGTGCAGAGTGGGAGCGAGAGCATCGCGATGCTTGAGGAGTCGGGGATTCCGCTCGTGCTTGTCGCCCGCCACTTCGATGGCATTGATACGGATTTTGTGGTGGCCGACGACGTCCAGGGAGGGTATCTGGCGACATCACACCTCATCGCCGTGGGGCATGAGCGGATCGCGTTCATCAACGGGCCGGCCTGCAACTCCAGTGCAATCGAGCGGTTTCAGGGATACCGCAAGGCGCTCGTCGAATGCGGACTTGCGGTTGATGACACACTAGAAGTCATTTCAAAAGCGTCCTGAGGCAAATCATGATGCACGCCAGCGTG